>JALOMF010000296.1 GCA_025455635.1 Saprospiraceae bacterium
ACTAGAAATTTGAAGGGACATATTACCAATACAAGTATTGGGGTTGTTTTTCACAAAGCGCTTAAAAATGAGCACCATATCAGGTATGGCGTCTCGGCCACATGGATTGATGACTTTGAAATCGCACGAGTAAAAAGGGGGAACACAAAACTTCGGTATGACGATTTTGGCTTGTCTGGTAGCTTGTCTTATGAGCTTGTTCCCAACTGGGATATAGAAGCAAGGCATACAGCCACAATGGTAGAGGAAAAAGAACTGTTCAATTTAAGGCGGTTTTCGGTGGGTATAGTACACCGATTTACGCCCAAGTGAGTAGTGGTATATTGGGCACACATCACAAACTCACTGTTAGTGCAAAATGTATCCATTTTTACAACATCAAAAATGCCAGCCTGATTGCACATCAGGCTGGCATTTTTGTTTACAAAAAAACATTAGGCGAACCCAATCAATCCTCGTTTTCCTCCTCCTCATCGTCCGTGCTTGCTGCACCGTTCTCGCCCGTGTCGGCGATGATGCCGAGGGCGACCATGGCCCGCTCGGAGGCCGTCTGCTCGGCGCTTTTCTTGTTGAAATCGTCGGCAGTGGCGATTTTCTGGTTGTCCACCATCACGGCCACCTTGAAGCGGTCACGCTTCTCGAACTTGTAGCGGGCCACCAGCTTGTAGCTCACGGTCTGGCCGTTCTTCTGGCACCATTCGAGGAGCTGGCTCTTGTAATTGTCGTCGTAGCTCTCCAACTCGTGTACGTCCACGTAGTTGCGCAGTATTTTATGGATGACGAAGCGCTTGGTGGCCGGGTAGCCCTTCTCCAGGTAAACGGCCCCCACGAGCGCCTCCACGGCATTGCCGAGCATGGAGCGGCTGAGGCGGGTCTGGCTGTAGTCGGAGAGCAGCATGTCGAGGCCCATTTTGTCGCCGATTTTGTTCAGCGTGTTCCGCTTCACGATTTTCGAGCGCATCTTGGTCAGGAATCCCTCGTCGGCGTTGGGGTACTTGATGAACAGGTACTCGGCCACGATGGTGCCCAGGATGGCATCGCCGAGGAACTCTAGCCGCTCGTTGTTCTGCATGGCGTAAGCCTTGTCGGAGGGGTTCGACTTGTGCGAGAAGGCAAGGCGGAAAATGGCCATGTTGGAGGGCGTGAAGCCAATCAGGGGCCGCATTTTGTTGGCGAAATCCTTTTCAGGATGGAAAAAACGATTGTTGAGTCGAAGCAGTAGCCGCAGCACTTAGGTGGATTGTTTGAACGGCAGCGGGCAATGTGGGCGATTGCTTTTCAAAAGAATAAATGCTTTGAAAAACAAGTAGTCCCCAACCCCGATAGGCCGTTTTTTTCACAATACAGCCTGACCACACCCGTGTGCGACACACCAGCGAATCAAACTGTTGATTTTATGCAATACATTGATGTTCAGGTGTTTGATTGAAAAAATGCGGCGAAAAATCAATGCTGACTAGCGGGGCGTGAGGCGGGCAAATACAGGCTCGTTGCGGGTCATGGGTCGGATTATTCGATGATTTGGGGCATCCCCATGACCTACAATTTGTCAAAACCTTTCAACACCAACCTCGCCTGCCAAAATGGCCTGCAAAACCTCGTCAACCTGCGGTGCCAAACTTCAGAAGCAGCTTGCACGGCTTTTGAAATTTTCACAAAACACCATTGACTGGGTCTGATTCCTGCTGCATTTTTCACATCAAATCCTTTGATTCGAGTATTTATCTTGAATGAAAACCAAGCCAAAAAGCATGCAACTGCTTGATTTCCAACGCCATGCGGAGAGGGAGGGATTCGAACCCTCGGTACGGTTGCCCGTACAACGGTTTTCGAGACCGTCCCGATCGACCACTCTGGCACCTCTCCTCTTTTAGTTGGCGGTTTGTCAGTTGGCAGTGGGCAGTCAGGGGCTGCTAACTTGGTGACTTTTTCTACCCATTCAATGTCAATTCCCCGCTACTTGAAGAAAAAGAACCGCAGTTTTTTGCGAATTTAGCAGCCACTGGCTGCCCACTACCCACTGTCGAACTGCCAACTGGATGGGCAAAGATATTGCGGGAATTCATAAAAAATGCAATACCTACCTGCACTGGAAAAGTTTTTTAAAACTTTGGCTACCTTTCGCACCGCATGGGGCCGGGATACCCTGAACGACGCATCGGGCGCAATGTTTCCGCCGTTCAGCATTCCCTGTTTTTTGCAAAAAATCAAAACAAGGTAAAACATGGAACGTCGCAATTTTTTGAAGAACAGCTTGCTCACCACCGCTGCCATGACCGTTGGCGGCACCACGCTTTCGGCCACTGGCCAAGGCGAATCCGCCCGCAAGTTCAAGCTGAAATACGCCCCGCACTTCGGCATGTTCGAGCAGTCGGCAGGCAAAGACCTCATTGACCAGCTCAAGTTCATGCACGACCAGGGCTTCACGGCGATGGAGGACAACGGCATGATGGGCCGCACCCCGGAGATGCAGTCGAAAATCGGCGAAACGATGGCCAAGCTCGGCATGACGATGGGCGTATTCGTGGTCAGCTTCGACAACTGGCCGCTCTCCACCTCGCTCACCAGCGGCGACAAGGACTGGCGGGACAAGTTCGTGAAAGCCTGCCGGGAAGCCGTGGACGTGGCCAAGCGGGTGAACGCCAAGTGGATGACCGTGGTGCCCGGCAACTACGACCGCCGCCTGCCGATGGGCATCCAGACCGCCAACGTGGTGGAATCATTGCGCCGTGGCGCCGAAATCTTTGAGCCGCACAACCTAACGATGGTGCTGGAGCCGCTCAGCGACACGCCCGACCTCTTCATGCGCTACTCCGACCAGACCTACCTGCTCTGCAAGGCCGTCAATTCGCCCGCCTGCAAAATCCTCTTCGACATGTGGCACATGCAGCGCAACGAGGGCCGCATGACCGTGAACATGGACCTCTGCTGGGACGAAATCGCCTACTTCCAAATCGGCGACGAGCCGGGCCGCAACGAACCGACCACGGGCGAGGTGAACTACAAAAACCTGTTCAAGCACATTCACGAAAAGGGATTCACCGGGGTGCTGGGCATGGAGCACGGGAACGCCGCCAAGGGCAAGGAAGGTGAAATGGCGGTGATAAAGGCGTACGAGGAGGTGGATGCTTTTTAAGGATTGATGGATTGAATGATTGGAGGATTGAATGGGGGCGGTGGGTATGGATTGAAGGATTGAAAATCGGAACTTCCCTAAATTCAATCCTTCAATCCTTCAATCCTTCAATCCATTAATCCTTCAGCCTCTCCCGAAGGAAAGCCAGTGCCATTGCGTTGGCTTCTTGCGCAGCGGCCTCGTTGTAGCGGGGGCTGGTCGGGTTGGCGAAGGCATGTTCGGCATCGAACCAGTGGTTTTCGACCTTTTTGCCCGTGGCCTTGGCCAGCGTTTCAAACTTGCCGATGACCTCCTCGTTTATCCATTTGTCTTGCTTCGCAAAAATGCCGAGCACGTCCGTCTGCAAACCAGCCAATTCCTCGGCCTTCTCCACGGGCATGCCGTAGTACATCACGCAGCCAGCGGCCCGTTCGCCCGCTAGGATGCTGCTCCTGAGCGACCAGCCGCCGCCGAAGCACCAGCCGATGGTGGCCACCTCGCCGTCCTTGCCCGCATAAGCCAGTGCGCCTTTCACGATGGCCTCGCTGCGTTCGGGCTTCACGCTGCCCATGATTTTGCCAGCTTCGTCGGGGTTGTCGGTCTCTTTGCCGTCGTAGAGGTCGAGCGCCACAACGGTCACGTTGCCAAGCTCGTCGGCCAAGCGGTCGGTTTCCCGTTTGATTTGGTCGTTGAGGCCCCACCACTCGTGTATCACGAAAAGGTACTTGGTGGTGCGGGGGGCCGTCTCCACGACATAGACCTTGGTCATGCCGCCGTCGGGGGTGCGCAGGTCGAGCATTTTTCCACGGCCCTGATAATCAATGGCTTGTGGGGCCTCGTGCGCCTTGGTGAAATTGTCATCGGCTACAAATTTGGCCATGGCGTCGCCACCTTGCTCGGCCACGGTGTCGCTGGTGCAGCGGGTGAGGGAGAGCAGGGTCAGCATTGCGAAGCTGAGGAGGAAAATGTTTTTCATGATTGATGAAATTGTTGAATTGTTTGATTGTTGGATTGCTTGATTGTTGAAGCACAAACATCTAGGCTTCGAGAAGGTTATATTTTGGGCTAAAAATAGGCTTTCATGGCCAAACTACTAATTTTGGCCGAAATCGAAGCGCTCACAACAATCAAGCAATTAAACAATGCAACAATCAAACAATCACGCTGAGTTCATGCAAGCTGCCATCCGCCTTGCCTTCGAGGGGATGCGCAGCGGCCAGGGCGGCCCCTTCGGGGCGGTCATCGTGAAAAACGGCGAAATCATCGGGCAGGGCAACAACCAAGTGGCGCTCACGCTTGACCCCACGGCCCATGCCGAGGTGGTGGCCATCCGGGATGCCTGCAAGTACCTTGGCCATTTCCAGTTGGACGATTGCGTGCTGTACACCTCCTGTGAGCCTTGCCCGATGTGCCTCGGCGCCATTTATTGGGCGAGGCCAAAAGCGTTCTACTTCGCCTGTACCAAGGCCGATGCTGCGGCCATTGATTTCGACGACCAGTTCATTTACGACGAGCTTGACCTGCCATTTGCGGAGCGGCGGATACCGGCCTACCCGTTGCTGAGGGAGGAGGGGCTGAAGGCGTTTGAGGAGTGGCGTGGGAAGGAAAATAAATTTGTTTATTAATCCCGACCGAGCGATTTTTGAGTTTCAATTCATTAAAATGGTCAAAAATACATTGCCTGCAAGGCCAGTCGGTAAAACAACCAAGGCGAAACAGCGGCAGCAAATAACTACTAGACTACTTGAATTCAGTGGCTTAGAGGCTAATTGGGATGGGGATGGTGCAGATGCAGTCACCGAGGAGACGTTGGAACTTGCCAAGCGTGTGGCGTTTAGCCTGATTGATGCAGACGTCAATATAGATTTTTGTGTGCCGATGCGCAGTGGTGGTGTACAGTTTGAATTCAAGTTAGGAGGGGACTGCGAGATGGAAGTGCAGCCCAATGGCGATATATTTTTTCTTAGTTACGATGATGCGGCCAACCTTTTGAGCAAAGAAAAATTATCACTCGAACAAATAAAAAAACATGTCGGATACCCCCTATGAGATTCTAGGCACCGACAACCTGCTGCGCCGAATCCCGCTCAAACCTTCCCATATTTTCCAAGGACGTATTACCAGCGCCTGTTTCAAGACGAAGCCTAGCGAAGATGGCTTATCGGTTGACATCGAAGGCCTGACGGAGGGTATTTATAGCGTTTATAACCAAGACACACACACGCTCGCCCGCCCCGTTCACAACCACCCGGCACCCTCGTGCAGGCACCGACACGCACGCCAAGACGCCATCGCCTTTTCAGGCGCTGGCCGCGGCGCCGCCCCCGCCACCGGCAGCGGCGCCTGATCAGGCGCACGTGCTGGCGGACCCCACAGGTGCCCATGACTTCCTTTCGCTGCTGCAGGCGCACGCGGGCGTGGCGGCCGCGCCCCAGGCGGCGGCGGCGCAGGGCGCGGGCGGCAGCGCCGGTGCCGGTGTCGGCGCGGCCGTGGAGGGTTGCTTTGTGCAACCACAGGTCATTCGGGAGGTGAGGGTGCGGCAGCGGACGGCCGTGGTGCTGCGCGGTTTCTTGCCCGGTGGGCAGTCGTGTGGGCATGGGCAGGAAGCGGATCGCGAGTCGCACAACCGCC
>JALOMF010000297.1 GCA_025455635.1 Saprospiraceae bacterium
TATTTTTACCAGACCAAAAATAGCATGGTGGCGCTGAACGGGCACTTGCTTTCTTGCCAAAACCGAAGAAACAAACCCCCAACTGGCACTTGAGCCATCAAACGCATTTTTTACCCAAAAAATTAAACGAAAGAATGCAACCATTCTGCCCAGTGCCCAACCTAGGCATTATCTTGCAACCAAACCCGTTTGGGGAACACGGTTTGCGAAGCCCCCAACAAAGGCCTGTATGCAATAAAAACACTGGATGACCGACCTTCAGCAAAACATCTTGGCCCGCTGCCGAAACGGTGAACGGATGGCGCAGCAGCAACTCTACGAACACTTCAAGGGAAAGATGTTCGCCGTGTGCCTGCGCTACGCCAACAGCCGCCACGATGCCGAGGATGTGCTGCAGGAGGGCTTCGTGAAGGTCTTCCGTGACCTGCACCAGTTCCGGGGCGAGGGCAGTTTCGAGGGCTGGATGCGCAGGGTCATCGTCAACGTGGCGCTCCAGCATTTGCGCAAGCAAAAAGGTGGCCTGCAGTTCACGGAACTCGAAAACGTGGAGTACCGCCTGACCGACGCCGACGAGTCGGTTTTTGATGAAAACGAAAAAGGCGCTGCCCTCATCAAGCTCATGCAGAAGATGCCGACGGGCTTCCGCACCGTGCTGAACCTGTACGTGCTGGAGGAGTTCTCGCACCAAGAAATCGCCGACCAGATGGGCATTTCGGTGGGCACCTCGAAGTCCCAATTGAATCGGGCAAAGGCGTATTTGAAGGGTTTGCTCGAAAAGAATTTGGCAGGTTAATGGCCGGGTAGCATCCCGGCTTCAAACATGAAGAAGATGGAAGATAATCTACATCATAACGACAAGCTGGAGGAGTTCCTGCGAAGGAGCCTCAAGGAGCACAGCGAGGCCCCGCCAGCTGACCTTTGGTCAAAAATAGAGGCGGGCATGGAGCCACCTGCGGCAATGCCAACCGAGGCCGTGGTGCGGCAAATGCGGCCTGTTCGCCGTTGGCGGATTGTGGCTGCCGCCGCCGTGGCTGTTGGCCTGCTCATCGGGCAGCACCTGTATTTCAATGGCAAAATCAACCAGTTGAGCCGTGACTTGGAGCAGAACGCCACGCAGTTGAAGCAGTTGGAACAGCAAAAACTGACGGAACAGTCCACGAACTTCGAGCAGCCGGGCTTGGCGGGTAAGGAAGCCCCTGCCGGGCCTCAAACGACGCAAGGCGGCCAGGCGGCAGCGGGCGGTGACGAGGCTGGGGCAACAGCTCCGACCAAGCAAGCGGCACAATCGGAGGCGGAGGCTGGGCGAGCCGTTGCGCAAGCGCCAAAAACTAAAACGCTACAGCTTAAAAACAAACTCGGACCGGGTGCGCCTAGCGGCAAAGCGAGCAAAGCCCAAGCACCTGCTGCTGGAAATGCTGCTGAAAATATTGCGCAGCAAGACAAGATGAGCAAAGGAGAAGCGATTCTGGATAACGCTCCGCAAAAAGCTGACAATCAATCGGTTGTCGTCGCTTCGCAAACAACTGGTTTGGAAAAAATCTGGCTGAAAAAGCTCCTTCCGTTTGAAGCTGCGGAGGCTCAACAAGCGCCGTTCGTACAGGCTGACTTGGCCATCACACCCGTCAAAGCGCCCCGTTTTTCCATCGGCCTGAATGCGATGCCCATGCTGACGAAGCGCAGCATCAACCGCATTAAGCCCAAAGACAGTGGCGGCGGCCCTGGTGGACCGGGCGGCCCCGGTGGCCCGATGGAAGCGGAAAAATCGTTTAACCTCGACAAAGAGACTTCATCCCGCTCATGGATGGCTGGCTTGGCGCTGGAAACGTCGCTCACGCCAAGGTTGAAATTGGGCATCGGTGCCAACTATCGCAGCATGGATTTCAAGACGACGCACGAGGTTCGCTTTGATTTTGATGACCGCAAGGAGCACCACCCGCACCACGGCGGGCAGGGCGACGACGATTTCGAGTTCCAGTATGTGCTGAACACAGCAGCTGGCACCGTGGAAATGGACGTGCGGGCCACCTCCGCCGACCCTACGCAATCCATCGCCGACGATGAGAAAGTGGAGGCCAGTATCCAGACCAGCCAGCGGCTCACGTACCTGTCGGTGCCTGTTTATGCCAACTATAGTCTGGGCAACGGCAGGCTACGCATGGTGGCCAAGGCGGGGCTGCTCTTCAACATGATGCTCGACAACGATTTCCAGGTCGGAGATATCAATGCCCTCAATGACAAGTTCGCTTTCAAGCGGGACAAGCCACGGTCAGGCGCTCCCGCCGACCTGCAAACCGTCTCGGCGGAGTACATAGCCAGCCTTGGGCTGGAGTACCGCTTGAACAATGCCCTCAGCCTTCGGGTGGAGCCGACCGTGACTGGCTCGCTGACTGGCCTGCACAATAACCCATATATTGATTCCAATGAGTTCTCGGCTGGTATTAATATGGGCTTGATGTATAGTTTTTAAAAAAAGATTAAATCGGTGCAACCAATTTTAGGTGATTGCAACCTACTGTTTTATAAAGCTGCTAATTGCTTTTTTCCGTTCATAAATTCATATCAATTATTGATTCAAAAATTACTTAATCAAATTTTCGGTTTATTTTTCAAATTTAATTTGCGCTAACTGTTTGATAGTCAACATCTTGAATTTGTATAAATAAGCCATTATTTTGGGTTAAAGTAAAAACATACAGGGTTTACTAAAGTATGCCTCATAAGCTGTGCATTACTTTTTACTTTGCTTTTTTTACTTTTATTTTTCCACCTGATTTTCTAAACCATCAAATTTCATTGTATGAAGAACATCATTCATGGGGTGCTCGCATTGAGCATCATGGCACTCGCATTTGCCTGCCAAAAAGACAATGCCATAACAGCCACCGCCGACACCGAGCTTATCAGTGCAATCGCCAACGCCAGCAACAAGCAAGCGGTGACTGTCGCTGAACTGCCCACCGATGTGCAGGCGTACGTGGCGCTTTCGTTCACGCCAGTGGAAATCGAAGCGGCATGGCGGGTACAGGGCAAGGGCTACGAAGTGGAACTAGAAGACGGCCAAGACCTCTACTTCCGGGAAAACGGCGACTGCATGGGTACTGGCCGGGATGGCGGCACCTTCCGCTGCATGAGGGGCGACACCGTGGACGTGAGCGAGCTGCCACAAGCTGCTGCCGACTACGTGACGGCCAATTACGCTGGCCTCAGCATCCAGACCGTGGTGTTCAAGACGCACCACAACCACAGCGGCTACGCCGTGGAGCTGTCTGACGGGACTATCCTGCTCTTCGATGAGGCTGGAGCCTTTGTCAGCCTTTGCGGGGAGTTTCCCGGCGACGGGGATGGCCACGGAAACGGCGGGCATGGTGACGGTCACGGCGGTGGGCATGGCGACGGCCACCACAACGGCGGTAATGGCCCCGATGGCCCACATGGCGGCTGTGCTGCTGGCGATTCCATTGGCGTGGCCGACCTGCCACAAGCGGTAACGGATTACATCGCCGCCAACTACGCTGGCGAAACCGTGACCTTGGCCGTGGTTAAACCCAGTGGCAAATTCGGCGTCGAACTGTCCAGCGGCACGGTGCTGCTCTTCGATGCGGAAGGTGTTTTCATCAAGGTCTGCGATGGCCAACCCGATGGCGGCCCACACCACCACCACTGCGACTCGCCACTGACCGCATTGACTGACTTGCCACAAGCCGCTCAGGATTACATCGCCGCCAACTATGCCGGCGAGACCTTCGACCACGGCTGTGCCAAGAACAACGGAAACTTCATCGTGGAGCTGTCCAATGACGTCAAAATCCTTTTCGACGCCGATGGAAACGTGCTTTTCGATAGCGGAAACTAGGGTTTTGGTGAAAGCTTGCAATTTTTCATAAAGGTGGGCGGTATATTTGCCGCCCACCTTTTTGCAAGCTGTTGATTTTCAGGATTTTTGCGAAGCAGCACGAAAGAATTAAACATTTTCACAAAGCGACATTAATTCCAACATGATAAAAATACCGCTACCTATTTTCAGTTCGCTCCTGTTTTTGCTCTTCGCCTTCGGCGAAACCAGTGCGCAGAGCCTCCCGGACGAAATGCACTTCTCAGCCGATGGCAAACGCCTCGTCACGGGTGGCAACGTCACCACGGGCTTCTACGACGAGTCGGCTTTTCACACCATCGAACTGTTTTTCGATGAGCCCAACTACTGGACGCTGCTGACCAACAACTACCAAAGCGCCACCGACCTGGGTGCGGTGATGGTAATCAACGGCGACACACTGGCCAGCGAAGTGGGCGTGCGCTTCAAGGGCCAAACCAGCTATAGCCAGAACCAAAACTCCCAGAAAAAATCGTTCAACATCACCCTCGATTGGGCCGACCCCGACCAAGACATTGATGGCTATGAAACCCTCAACCTCAACAACTGCTTCCAAGACCCCTCCTTCCTGCGGGAGATGCTCTACCTGCACCAGAGCCGCAGCCGTAACCAGTCGCTCAAGGCCAATTTTGTGCAACTGTACATCAACGGCGAGTATTGGGGCCCCTACCCCAGCGTACAGGCCCTCGACGGCACTTACCTCAAGGAGTGGTTCCTCAGCAACGACGGTACCCGCTGGCGGGCACTGAAAACCATCGGCGGCGGTGGCCCCGGCGGCGGCGGTGGCGGCACGGGCGGGCCATTCGGCACAGGCTACTCCTCGCTCAACTGGCTCGGCACCTCCGACACCAGCGAGTACAAAAAATACTATACCCTGAAAAAGGCCAATAAAAACAACCCCTGGGACGACCTCGTGACCGTTTGCGACAAGCTGAACAACACCCCGTCGGCCCAATTGGAAGACACCCTCAAAAAATACATGGACCTCGACCGCACCTTGTGGTTCTTGGCCACCGAGAATGCCTTTGCCGACGACGACGGCTATATCCACAAGGGCGGCATGGACTACTACCTGTACTGGGAGCCGGAAACCCAGCGCATGGTGCCCCTCGAATACGACGGCAACACGGTCATGGAGAGCATGAACGCCACTTGGGGGCCGTTTTACAACGCCAATGATTCCGATTATGCACTGCTTTACCGCCTGATGGCCGTTCCGGCAATTCGCCAGCGCTACTTGGCGCACCTGCGCACCATCATCGAAGATGAGCTGCAGCAGGCCGAGGTGGACAGCCTGATTGACCATTATTTTGAAATGATTGACCCTTACGTGTCCTCCGATACGAAGAAAATCTACAGCTACCAGCAGTTTGTGAGTGAAAAAGCGGCGCTCAAGACCTTGTTCCAGACCCGCCGCAATACCTTGCAGAACAACGCGGAAGTGAACGTGCAGGGCCTACAAATTTCAGATGCCGTCATGTCGTCGGCCAATGGCACTTGGGTAAGCCCCGATGCTGGCCAAGCTGCGACCATCACGGCACAGGTCAGTGGGGCGTTGGGCGTCAATGCCGTCAACCTCCACTACGGCACGGGCTTGAAAGGCTTTTTTGAGGAAACGCCAATGTTCGACGATGGTGCCCACGGCGACGGGGCGGCAGGCGATGGCGTTTTTGGCGCTGAAATACCGGGCTTCGGCAACGGCAGCTACGTCCGTTTTTACATCGAGGCCATTGCCGACAACACGGCCAAGACGGCCAGCTACTTCCCCAAAGGCGCCGAGTACGATGTGTTCGTTTACCATATTGGCGTTACGCAATTCTTTGACAGTGAGGTGGTTATCAATGAAATCAT
>JALOMF010000298.1 GCA_025455635.1 Saprospiraceae bacterium
CCCCAACGTGATGGTGCAGGTGAAAAATGGGCCAATTGACTTCCAGCCTCGTGAACCAGCGCACCCCATCTTCGGGGCCATGCCAAAGACGCCGCTGATGATGGAGTTCCAAATTACACAGGAGTACCTCGGCCAAGGCACTCACCTCGTCTATCTCGCCCCGATGTGGAAGGAGGTGCTGGATTTTGACTTAGATGGCAAGGGAAGTACGGTCGCTTCATCCCTCATCCCTCACCCCTCATCCCTAACAGGCATCGCTGGCGTCGCCAATATCGGCAACGACCTCAACTGGACGGGCTACCACTTCGGCCAGGCCAATTGGTACGCCTTCGGGCGGCTGGCGTGGGATTCAGATTTGTCTTCGGAAAAAATCGCAGAGGAGTGGCTGCGCATGACGTTTTCCAATAAAACAAATGTGATGGAAACCCTGAAAACGCTGATGCTCAATAGCCACGAAGCCTGCGTAAACTACATGACCCCGCTCGGCCTGCACCACCTCATGGCCACGGGCCACCATTATGGCCCCGGCCCTTGGATTGGCGACCTGAACCGCCCCGAATGGAACCCGACCTACTACCACCGGGCCGATGAAAAAGGCATCGGTTTCGACCGGACAGCGACGGGCAGCAGTGCCGTGGAGCAGTACGCCCCGGCAGTTCGGGAGGTTTTTTCATCAAGGAAAAAATGCCCTGAAAAGTATTTGCTCTGGTTTCACCATGTCGGCTGGAACGAGCAATTGGCTTCTGGCAAAACGCTTTGGGAGGAGCTTTGTCGCCACTACCAACAAGGCGCAGCGGATGTGGCAGCTATGCGCCGCACTTGGCAAACACTAGAAAAAGAAGTGGACGAGCAGCGTTTCCAAGAAGTGGACATGATGCTGCAAATCCAAGAAAAAGAAGCGAAATGGTGGCGGGATGCCTGCCTAAGCTATTTCCAGACTTTTTCAAAATTGGAGATTCCGAAGGATTTGGAGCAGCCAGCGCATGATTTGGATTTTTATAAAAAATTGGATTATCCCTATGTGCCGGGGCATTGACTTAGTTGGCAGTTGGCAGTCAGTGGCTGCGAAGTTTGGATAGAAGTGCTGCAAAAAGAACTTAGGGTACAAGTAAAAGCGGCAGCGCCGCAGAATATTTGTAGCTAAATAATCAACCACGAATCTCAAGGTGCAGCGCACCGGAATATTGCGGTGCGCTGCACCTGAGGGGTGCTTCACCGTAAAATTCTACAAAGGTTTCGCAGCGCTGCTGCTTTTCTTCAAATAGCATTTTAACAAAAAACATGAAATCAATAAAATTCATCCAGTTCCTCGCAATCACAGCGCTTTTGCTGGCTGGCTGCAAGGAAGAAACGGCCCAGCAGGAAGCAGGTGCCCAAGAAGCAGGCGGCCTGAAGGATGCGTACAAGGACGCCTTCTACATTGGCGCAGCCATCAATGCTGACCAAATCAACGAGGCTGACCCAAAAGCGGCGGCTTTGTTGTTGAAGGAATTCAACAGCATTACGCCGGAAAACCACATGAAGTGGATGCATATCCAGCCGGGACCGGACAGCTTCGACTTTGCGCTGCCGGACAAGTTCGTGGCGCTGGGCGAAAAGCACGGCATGAACATCGTCGGGCACACGCTGGTTTGGCACAGCCAACTCGCACCTTTCGTGGAACAGATAAAGGACGCTGCTGAAATGGAAGCGGCGTTGACCAAGCACATCAACACCATCGTAGGCAGGTACAAGGGACGGGTGAATGGCTGGGACGTGGTCAATGAAGCACTGAACGAGGACGGCACCTTGCGGGAAACGCCTTTTTTGAAAACGATGGGTGAGGGCTACCTCGAAAAAGCGTTCAAATTGGCCGCTGCCGCCGACCCGGAAGCCGAACTTTACTACAACGATTATAATATCGAGCAACCGGCCAAGCGGGCAGGCTGCATCGCCATGATTAAAAAACTGCAAGCCGCCGGGGTGAAAATTGACGGCGTGGGCATCCAAGGCCACTGGAGCATTGCGGGGCTGCCCTACGAGGATATTGAAAAGAGCGTTGAGGAGTTTTCGGCGCTCGGCCTCAAGGTGCATTTCACGGAAGTGGACATCACCATGCTGCCCAACCCTTGGGACTTGAAAGGGGCGGAGGTGAACCAAAATTTCCCCGGCAGCCCGTATATGAACCCGTACCCCGACTCCCTGCCCGTTGCGAAGCAAGAAGAACAGGCCGTGGCATACCAGCGGCTGTTCGAGCTGCTTTTGAAACATCGTGACAAGGTGGAGCGGGTCACTTTCTGGGGCATCGGTGACGGAAATTCATGGCTGAACGGCTGGCCCATCAAGGATAGGACGAATTATCCGCTGCTGTTTGATAGGAATTTTGAACCAAAACCCGCTTATAATAGCGTGATGGAATTGAAAGTAAAACCTTAATTTGAGTCCTCAGTCCGGTAGTCCACAGTCAACAGTCGGGGGCTGCGAACTTGGCACTGACTGTGGGCTGAAGACTGATAAAACAAACGTACAAACCATAATAATTACCAACTACCACTGCCCAGACTGCCGACTGTCGGACTGAAGACTGCGGACTGTGGACTGAAGACTTTAAACATGAGCCTTGAATCACAAAAATTAACGGTAGGCGAAAAAATCGGCTACTCCCTCGGCGACCTCGCCGCCAACCTCGTCTTCCAGACCCTGCTGACTTTTTTGGCCTTTTTCTACACCGATGTGTATGGGCTGAAACCAGAGGTGGCGACGCCCGTCATCTTCTTCGTCGGGCTGTTTGCGGCGCTCGTTTACAACCCCGTCATCGGGGCATTGGCCGATAGGACCCGCACCCGCTGGGGCAAGTTCCGGCCTTGGATTTTGTGGACGGCTGTCCCATTGGGTGTGATGGCGCTGCTGGCATTCAGCACCCCCGATTTTTCCCCGCAGGGCAAAATCATTTATGCCGTCGTCACCTACGCTTTGCTGCTGTTGCTGTATGCCGCCAACAACCTACCGTATTCCGCCCTGAGCGGCGTCATCACGGGCGACATGGGCGAGCGCAACAGCATGTCCTCCTACCGGTTCGTGGCGGTGATGGTGGCGCAGTTCGTGGTGCAAGTGCTCATGTACCCTTTCGTGGATTACATGGGCGGCGGCGACCGGGTCGTGGGTTTTTCCAAGGTGATGACCTGGCTGGCCGGGGCAGGTATGGTGATGATGTTCATCACTTTTTTAACCACCAAAGAGCGCATCGTGCCAACGCCGGAGCAGGAGTCCACCTTGAAACAGGACATCAGCGACTTGATGAAAAACAGGCCGTGGATGTTGATGCTGGTGCTGACCATCCTCGTTTTCATCACGCTGGCGCTCAAGGGCGGCATGTATGTTTATTATTTTGAAAACTACCTGGACGAAGCGGCTATCAGTGGGTTTCTTGCAAAACTCGGGGTGTCGGGCATCGAAAACCCTGCCTCCTACGGGTTCGGCCTGTTCAACGGCTGCGGCATCATCATGATGATTGTGGGCATCCTGTTCTCAAAAGGACTGGCCGACAAGTACGGCAAGCGGGACACTTTCGGCGTGGCACTGGTGCTGTCCACACTTTTCATCCTCGTCCTGAATTTCATCCCGCCCGCCTCCATCGGCTTGGTGATGGGCGCACAGGTGCTGCACGGCTTTTTCTATGGCATCACCATCCCCCTGCTCTGGGCCATGATTGCCGACGTGGCCGACTATTCCGAATGGAAGAACAACCGCCGGGCCACGGCCATCATCTTCTCTGCCATGCTCGTCGGCCTGAAACTGGGACTGACCTTCGGCAGCGCCTTAGTAACGGGAATCTTGGGGCATTATGGCTATGTCGCCAATACGGATACCCAAACGGCAGAAGCTATCCAAGGCATCAAACTTTCGGTGAGCATTTATCCTGGGCTGTTCTTCCTGTTGGGGGCTGGGCTTTTGTTTTTTTATGAAATCAATAAAAAAATGGAGGTGGAGATTGAGCAGGATTTAGCAAAAAGAAGGAAATAGTCCTTAGTCCTTCAGTCCACAGTCCGCAGTCGGGGGCTGCTACATTGCCGCTGACTGTGGACTGAAGGACTGAAAGACTAAGGACTGAAAAATTAATTTGCCGCAATGCACAGAAAGCGCCTCCAACCACGGCCCAGACTGAGGACTGCGGACTGAAAAACTGAGGACTAAAATGGAACAACCACTCGACGACAAAATCATCCAAGACTACAACGACCGGGCAATATCCAAGCCGCTCGTTTCGCACATCTTCACCGCCGACCCCTCGGCGCATGTGTTCGATGGTAAAATCTATATCTACCCCTCGCACGATATTGATGCGGGCATCCCGTTCAACGACAACGGCGACCATTTCGGCATGGAGGACTACCACGTCATTTCGATGGACGGCCCCGATTCGGAGGCTGTGGACAATGGCGTAGCGCTGCACATCCGGGACGTGCCTTGGGCCGAGCGGCAAATGTGGGCACCCGATTGCGCCCGCAAAAACGGCAAGTACTACTTCTACTTCCCTGCAAAAAGACCGGACGGCATCTTCCAAATCGGGGTAGCCGTGGGCGACTCTCCCGTGGGGCCGTTCATCGCCGAGCCGGAAGCCATCAAGGGCAGCTACTCCATTGACCCGGCTGTGTTCGAGGACGAAGATGGAGCGTTTTACATGTACTTCGGCGGCATTTGGGGCGGGCAGTTGCAGTGCTACCGCAACCATGTTTACGATGAAAAAAACGGCTTGAAGAACGACGATGAACCAGCCTTCGGCCCCATCGTTGCGAAGCTGACGGACGATATGCTACAGTTCGCTGAGCCGCTTCGTGAAATACAGATTTTGGATGAAAACGGCCAATCCCTGCTCGCTGGCGACAACGACCGCCGCTTCTTTGAAGCCTCTTGGATGCACAAATACAAGGGCAAATACTACTTCTCGTACTCCACTGGCGACACCCATTTTCTTTGCTACGCAACGGGCGACAATCTCTACGGCCCCTTCACCTACCAAGGCCGGATTTTGAACCCCGTGCTCGGCTGGACCTCGCACCATTCGATATGCGAATTTGAAGGGAAATGGTATTTGTTCTACCATGACTCGGTTGTGTCGAAGGGCATCACCCACCTGCGGAACATCAAAATGACAGAGATAACTTATGATGAGGAAGGGCGGATTTTGACGCTGGAACCTTATTTGTGAGTCCGCAGTCCGTCAGTCCGCAGTCAGTGGCTGCTACCACGGCACCGACTGCGGACTAACGGACTGACGACTGATAGGCTAGGAACTAAGCATATTTTTATAATAAAAACTAACGTAAACCACGACTTGTACTTTTTACCACGGCACTGACTGTGGACTGAAGACTGTCGGACTGAAAGACTATGAAAAACAGGACACTGGGCCGCACAGGCTTCCATATTTCAGAAATCAGCCTTGGCACTTGGCAGGTTGGGGGCAAATGGGGCGCTCCGTTCAGCCATGAAAATGCCGACCAAATCCTCAACGAGGCCGTTGACCTCGGCGTGAATTTCATAGACACCGCCGACGTTTATGGCAATCGGGAGAGCGAAAAAGCCGTGGGGCGACTGGTAAAAAACCGCTCCAAACGGATTTACGTTGCCACGAAATGCGGCAGGTTCATCTCGCCGCACGTCAACGAGGGCTACACGCCACAAGTGCTGCGGGGCTTCGTCGAAACCAGCCTGAAAAACATGGGCTTG
>JALOMF010000299.1 GCA_025455635.1 Saprospiraceae bacterium
AAGGCCGGGCCGCTTGACCTGACCATCGGTGAAACCGGGTTGGACGATGTGCAGGGCCTCGGCCTAACGCTCGATGTCCATGCCCCTTTTACCTTGAAATCCGTGAAAATTTTCGTGGAATCCACCGGTGGTCGGATAATCACACTGCGCAATGAACAGGGCGAAAATGTTTATCAAAAGATTATCCCCATTAGCACGCCCGGCGAGGTGTTAGTCCAGTTGAATTGGCAGATAAGCCCCGGCAGTTATTCCTTGGTGAAAGCCCAAGGGAAGCCGTTGTTCCATAACACGAACGGTGCAGTCTATCCCAGTTCCATCGCAGATATTTTCGACATCAGCGGCACCACGGACGACCTCGGAACTGCTGGTGTCTGGTACTATTTCTATGACTGGCAAATCGCATTCACCGAGCCTTGTGGCCGCACCGCCGTTTCGGTCGGGGTGATGCCTGCGGGCAGCGTACCGCAAGTCGCTTTTGCCATAGCCCCCGACAGCGTGGATTTGTCGCAGCAACTGCCCGTGCAATTCACCAATGCCACTACGAATGCCACCGGGCCTTGGCATTGGGATTTTGGCGACGGCAATGAGAGCAGCGAGGAAAACCCCTCGCACCTGTACCAAGCGGCAGGGGATTATATTGTCAGCCTGCTCGCCGCCGGGCCAACGGGCTGTATGGGTTTTGCCCTCGATACAGTGCGGGTCACTGGTTCATTCATCAGTGATGCCGGTACTGTGCCAAGCAGGCTCGAAGGTGTAACAGTTTTCCCCAACCCCGTGTCGGGAACCCTGTTTTTGCGCTTGGAACTGGACTCGCCCCAAACCCTGGAGCTGGAACTGTTCGACCTGACGGGCAGGAAGCTGCGGTCGGCCAGCTTTGCTGCCGTGCAATCCGATTTGTTGCCTTTGGACATGGCAGGGCTTCCTGATGGCCTTTACTTTTTATTGGTGAAAACATCGGGGGGCAATGGGGTTTGGAAGGTGGTGAAGGGTGGGTGACAAAGCGGGGAAATCAAATATATCCATCAAATCAATTTCCAAATTCGGGATAATGGGTGTAGATAGCATATCGTCCTCGACTTTTGGGGCCAAACCAATATATATACCTTCATCGTTCAATTTGAAAACCTGTACCATTCTCTCAGTCGGCGAAACAATCCAGTATTCAAGTACCCCAGCCTCTTGGTACAGCTCGAATTTATCCTTCATTTCGGCCTTACTGTTGCCAGGTGAGAGGATTTCGATGACGAGTTCGGGTGCACCAGAGCAACCACGGTCGTCCAACTTGGTCGGGTCGCAGATAACGCAAAGGTCGGGTTGGACGACCGTTTTGACTTGCTTATCGTTTTTGGTACGAGTGAGGCGCACATCGAAAGGGGCAGGATAAATTCGGCAAGGAGTTTTCCAGAGGGCGGCGCTCAAAACCCGGTGTAAATTACTGGTAATACCCTGATGATACCTCGAAGGTGCAGCCATTTTGTGGATTTTCCCACGGAACAATTCAATGCGCTCCTCGAATTTCCAAAGCAAATAATCGGCATACGTATAGCTGCCATTCGGGTCGAGTTGTGAAATAGAAGTAATCATGTACTTTGTGCTTTTATTCTGAAAACTATTGGCTTTCAACACAAAATTAGATAAAAAATGGTGTCAGATTTAAAGAAAAATCGAATCCTTCTCCTCCTGCTCATCTCCTTCCAAGCCGCCCTCGCCCAAGCCCCCCAGCTCGACAGCGCCCTCGCTTACCTCCATGACCATGCCCTGTTCAACGGCACGGTGCTGCTGGCAGAGAACGGCAAGGTCGTTTACCAAAAAAACTACGGCATCACCGACAACCGAAACCCGCAGCCCTTGCAGGTCTCGTCGGCGTTCAACCTCGCCTCCATTTCCAAGCAGTTCGTATGTGCCATGGTTTGCCTATTGCAAGAAAACGGGCGGCTCGGCTTCGACGACCAGGTGCAAAAACACCTGCCGGAATTCCCCTACCCCACTGTCACCGTCCGCCAATTGATGAACCATACCAGCGGCGTACCGGAGTATTTCGACCTCTCCGTGCGCTACACCGGGGCGTTGGATACGCTTGACAACCAAGCGATTATGCAGCTCTTGGCGGAATTGAAGCCGCCCCTCGACTTTACGCCCGGCGAAAAATGGCAGTACAGCAACACGGGCTATGTCGTGCTCGGCTCGCTCATCGAGCAGCTGTCCGGGAAGTCCATCGCCGATTATTTCACCGAAAAAATAACCCGCCCGCTGGGGCTGAAGAACACCTATATTTTTAACCTAAAAATGAAGACCTCGCCCCAAAACCGGGTCATTGGCTTCAAGCGAGAGGACGGTAAAAACAAGCAGGACGACCTCATGCGCTTCGACGGCATCGTGGGCGATGGCAACGTCTATTCCTCTGCCGAGGACCTGCTGAAATGGACGCAGGCGCTGCACGGTGGCAAGTTGCTCAAGCCCGCCACCTACGCCGAGATGCGGAAGCCCGCCCCGCTGAACGACGGCACGACCCATCCCTACGGCTTCGGTATTGGTTTCGCCTGCGGCAATTGCGCAGTACATACGGGCGGTTGGGTCGGATTTTTGAACCTGCTCTGGACGGATTTTGACAAAAACCGGACGCTTGTCGTGCTGTCGAGCGGGGGTTCTCCGGCGGGGCTTCAGGCAGGGCAGCAGTTTATGAAAGGCGAGAAAATCACCTTGCCACAAACGCAGCTCATTGAGAATGTGCAATTGGTGGACGGCTCCGGCTCGCCCGCCCGCCGTGCCTCCGTGCGCCTGATGGACGACCGGATTTGGGAAATCGGCGACCTAAAGCCTTTCCAAAACGAACCCGTTTACGACGGCAAAGGGCAGGTGCTCGCCCCCGGTTTCATTGACACCCACAGCCACCATTTCTGGGCCTTGGACGAAGACCCGTCGCTGCTGCCCGCCCTCAGCCAGGGCATCACGACCATCATCACGGGGCAAGACGGCAGTAGCGAACCCATGGACAGCATCGAAGCGGCCGTGAAGCGCCAGCCCATATCCATCAACGTCGCCTCCTACACGGGCCATACCTCCCTGCGCTTGGATGCGATGGGCATGGCCGGTTTCCGCCGACACGCCACGGCTGCCGAGGTGGAAAAAATGAAGGCCAGCCTGAAATCCGAACTGGAAAAAGGCTCGCTGGGCCTCTGCACGGGGCTGGAATACGAGCGGGCGTTCTACTCCAACCGGGACGAAGTGCTGGCCCTCGCCAAAATCGCAGGGGAGGCGGGCGGGCGCTACATGAGCCATATCCGCAGCGAGGACATCCATATCGAGGACGCCATTGACGAAATCATCAACATCGGGCGGGAGGCGAAGCTGCCCGTGCAGGTCTCGCATATCAAGGTGGCCATGAAGAGCAAATGGGAATCCAGCCGGGGCATCGTGGCTGCCATGCAGGCCGCCCGTGCCCAGGGCATTGACATCACCGCCGACTGCTACCCCTACGATTTCTGGCATTCGACGCTCAAGGTGCTGTTCCCGAACCGGGACTACGACAACCTCGCCAGCGCCGAATTCGCCTGCCGGGAACTCTTCGACCCGGCGCAGTCGAGGCTGTCGGCGTTTTTGCCCAACCCTAGCTACAAGGGCAAGACCGTAGCCGAAGTCGCCCGCTTGCGCAACGAAACGCCCGCCCAAACGCTCGTCTGGCTCATCGCCGAAGCCGACCGCTTCGATGGCGCCCACCCCGACGCCGAGGGCAACACGGAGGCCATCATGGGCAAGTCCATGCTCGATACCGACATCGCCAATTTCATCGCCTGGCCGCACACCAATATCTGCTCGGACGGCGCCCCGACGAGCCATCCAAGGGGGCACGGCGCTTTTCCAAGGATTCTGGCGAAATACGTGCGGCAAGAAAAACTGCTCCCGCTGGAAACCGCCATCCAAAAAATGACCTCCCTGTGCGCCGAGCACACGGGCATCCAAGAGCGGGGCCTGGTGGCCAACGGCTTCTTCGCCGACCTCGTGCTCTTCGACCCCGCCACCGTGCAGGACAACGCCACCGCCGACCACCCGACGGCCCTTTCGAGCGGCATTACGGCGGTTTGGGTGAATGGGCAGTTGGTGTTTGAGGGCGGGAAGGCGACGGGGGTTAGGGCGGGGGTGGTGGTGCGGCGTTAGGAGGGAGCGTACTAGCTTCCAGAGAGACCGTACCAGTGTCCAGAAAAGGGGTACTAGCTTCGGGAAAGGCCGTACCAGCGTCCAGAAAAGGCGTACTGGCTTCGGGAAAAGACGAACTAGCTTCCAGAAAAGCCTTACAAGCGTCCAGAAAGGCCGTACCAGTGTCCAGAAAAGGCGTACTGGCTTCCAGCAAAGCCTTACAAGCGTCCAGAAAAGGCGTACTGGCTTCCAGAAAAGCCTTAAAAGCGTCCAGAAATACGCAACTTGCGAATAGCAAGGGTATAAACAGGTAAAACGGGGCTTTAATAAAGCAATATAGTTATAAAACGGTGATTGTTTGGAAAACCCTTGCGAGTCGAAATTAGGTAGGCAACATCAAGATGCCGCCTGAATTATTCCCAAATAACCAGTTAGTTTCCTGTTTTTTTTGTTCATTTGTAGCATAAAACATGCTACATGAGAACACTACCCTCCGTTACGCTCGAATTGGGTTTGGCCGATGGCAATGATGTATGGAAGGTTTACTACCCATACGCCGACCAAACCATCAAGGCACCGTTGGAACAACTGGGTCTCTACTACGAGCCATCGCTGCGAACCTCGGTTTTGACAGCCCATGAGGGCTTGATTGAGAAAGTACGAGCCAGCCTCGCCAATATCGCCTACATAGTCATAAAGGGCAATCACCAAGAACCGCCAAAGCCAATCGAGGCACCTACCAAAAATAACCCAGCGCCTGAAAAGCCATGCATAATGGCCAGCGCACTGGTACATCGGGGCGAGCATCGGATAAAAATAACGATGCCATACGAAACTGCGCTCATCAAACTCCTGCGCAGCATCGAAGATGCCCGCTGGAGCCGCACCCACCGCTGCTGGCACCTGCCCCGCACCAAAGAAGCATGGGCAGCGCTGAACGCTTTGTTTTCGGTGGCCGTGGAGGGAAAAACGCCCGATGAAGCCCAAGCCTCTAAAACTACACCACCTAAAATCGAAACGCAGCCAAGCAATGGAACACCCAAAGCAGTGGAAATCACCGATAAGATAACCATGCTGGCGCACCCAAAGCGAACGGACATCATCGGCCTGCGGCTGCCCAAGGAAATGGCTCCTGACCACCTCGCCACCGTGAAAAACATACATGGCCGTCGCTGGAACCCGGAGGCCATGATTTGGGAGTTGCCCAATACCCAGCTTACCATGCGATTCCTTGAAAAACACCTCAAGGAACACCTGCGCTGGACTTACCAGCCCGAACTCGAAAAACTGCCGGAAAGGTTGGAAACTGCCACTATCACGCCGTTTTTGAGCAAGGAAGGGCCAAAGGCAAAGTATGAGGCGGCGGTGGTGGCGCTGGAGCAGTGCCTACAACTCAAAAGGCTTGGCCACAAGACCATCAAATCCTATAAAAACTGTTTTCGAAACTTCATACTGTACTACAATGACACTAAGCCAAGCGATATCACAAGGGCACAGATTGATGGGTACATCCATTTTTTGATAAAGGAAAAGCATATCACCGAATCCTTCCAAAACCAAGTCATCAGTGCGCTCCTGCATTTTTATTTGGATGTGGTAAAACAGGAAGAAAAAGTGGAAAGGCTGTTCAGGCCCAAAAAACCGCAGAAGCTGCCACATGTCCTGACGGAAGCAGAGGTGGTGCGTTTGTTGAGCAGCGTGGACAACCTAAAGCACAAAATGATTCTGATGTTGATATATTCCGCTGGCCTACGGCTCGGCGAAGTCGTGAACCTGCGGATACCCGACCTGCAGCCAGAACAAAATAGGCTATTCGTCAGGCAGGGAAAGGGCAAAAAAGACCGCTGCACCATCCTATCAGAAAAGGTGAAGGCTAAACTGGCAGAATACTACGAACTGCACCAGCCTTGCGACTGGTTGTTTGAAGGTCAATCGGGCGGACAATATAGTGTGCGTAGCGTTCAGTCCATCTTTGAAGCGGCCAAGAACAAGTCCAAAATAAACCAGTATGCCACTGTACACACACTTAGGCACAGCTTTGCAACCCATTTGTTGGAAAAAGGCGTTGACCTACGGTACATACAAGACCTGCTGGGGCATGAAAGCAGCAAGACCACCGAGATTTACACCCATATCACAAAAAAAGGAATAGACAAGCTGAGCAGCCCATTAGACCAGTTGGATATTTGAAAAGCATGTATTACATTTGCTTCAAATCCGTAGCAGTGTGCAGATATTGCCCAAAAGCGGGCTATGCCAAGTTGAAAATTCGGACTTGCATGTTTTGGATTGTCACTTGAAGACCGACAATCCAAAACATGCAAGTCAGGTTGACCGTGTGCCAAAAGCCTTTGATTTGGCTTTGTTTGGTGAGTGACTGGC
>JALOMF010000300.1 GCA_025455635.1 Saprospiraceae bacterium
TGGCGGGTCTTGCCCCGGATGTCGTCCTGGGTGTATTCCTTGCTGGTCATCCATGCTGCGCCACGGCGCTTCAGCAGGGCGTCAATGATGGCGTTGCCATTGGCGGGGTCGGTGCGGAGCAGGTTCATTTTGTCCACAAAAGCCTTGATGGCCTGCTCCTTGGTCAGCGGCACATTGGCGCTGCCCGCCTGTTCAGGGTTGCTAAGGTCAATGACCACGCCGGGAGCCGATGTGCCCGGGTTTTCGAGCATGTCCACCTTGGCGGTTTTCCAGTTGCCGTTGTAAACTTTGGAGCTGGGTTCGATGACTTTCGACCAGCAATTCTGCCAGTCGGGGCTGCTGCTGTTGAGGTCGGCCCATTGGTCACCGACGCCGCCAGTTTTGCCTTCCCAAGTGATGCCGCCGTCCACTTTGACATCCCAGCCAAGGGTGTTGGCGTGGAAAGTCCAAGCCTTGCCGTTGATGGTGCGCTGCTCGGAGGAATAGGACGTCGCCCAGCCATCTTTGCTGGCGGTTTTGATGATATTGGCCAGGTCGGCTGGCGCTTTTACATCGTAGCGGAGGGTGTTGCCGTCCTTTCGGGCGAGCCAATAGGTTTGCGCTGAAAGGTTCAGCGAAAGCATGAGCATGGCTGGCAGCAGGAAGGCTGCGGTTAGTTTTTTCATTTTAATTTAGCTTTTAAAAAAAGGGAATTTATGTAGTGAGAATCCGGATGTTTTTTAGTCATCCAGACCTTTTTCAAAGATTATTTAATCCACGATCTCGACATGGTACTGCTCACGGAAAGCATCGAAATTGGTGATGCCCTTCGTGGTCTTGCGGCTGACTTTTGCAAGCATCAAATCAGCGCCATCGAACAGTGTGCCCGTCAGGTTGGCCCCAACCAAGTTGGCGAATTTCATATCCGTACCACGGAAGTCTGCGTTGCTGAGGTTGGCACCTGTGAAATCGCAATGGGGAAAATCCGTACCCCTGAAAACAGCTTTGCTCAAATTGGCCTGCTGGAAATTTCCTTCATAGCCAACGGTCAGTCCACGCAAGTTGGCACCGCTCAAATCAGCATTGACAAAGTGGGTGTTGCCGTTCCTGAAGGATGCTGCCCAGCAATCTTTAATCAATGGAGCGGGCAATGTGTTGCAGCCTTGTGCGGTTGCTTGCTGCAAAGCAAAAAATGTAAGAAATAAAAGGATGCCTGCGAATTGGATTAACTTGTTCGATTTCATTGTTGATTGGTTGTTTAAAAAAATTTGTTGGTGAAAATTGTTGGTGATAGTTCTTTGGCCATTCCCTATTGCCGCTCAAAGCCTTTGTAGTCCGCATCTGCCCGTTTTTTGGCGAAAGCCGACTCGATGATTTGGCGGAACTCCTCCGGTGTCGGGTCGAAGATGGTGACGTCTTTCGGCGGCTCAGGAACGCCGTTCGAGGTAGTGACCGAATGTTGTTCAACCGAATGGCGGACGTTCGGGAAATCCTTCTTTATATCGTCCTCGTCCGTTTGGATGCCGTACAGTAGGTTAGGGTTGTTCTCATCCAATTTGAGGGCAAACACTGAATAATTATCACCGCCCGAAGCAAACCTGCCCCTGGTGGTGCCAATGATCCACGGTGCCATGCTGCGGATGTGGAGGCTGTCGCTGACATAGGAGTACATGGACGCCTTCGTCTTGTCGGCCCAGTAGTCTATCCTGTTGCTGGTGATGACGATTTTGCTCTGGTCGGCGAGGTAGGTGCCTTGCATTTCCCTTGGGAAAGCGTCCATATCGGGCGAACCCATGGGCTGCGGGCCACTGTAATAGGTGCAACTGGTGAAAAGTGCTAGTAGCAGTGCGATGATAAACAAGTTTTTCATTTGAAACAAAGGTTGTTGGTGAATTCAATTTCCTTGAACGATGGTCATTTCAAGCGTTCTATCCGCTTGTCCAATTCTGCATTACGGTACTCAAAATACAGATGGAACCCATAAGCGATAGCAGCCAGCAACAATGCCCAAATCAACCAGTAGCGCACCGTAGAGGTGAATGCCATTGACCGTATTTGAAATTGCTTTTTCATTGCCGAGCTGTGAATTTGATTGACCATCGTGCTAAAAAATTTGATGCTGCAAAGAAGCGGGCAGCGGCAGGCAAACGCCAAAAAAACGGCGTTACAACAGCGTGACAGGCGCGTTACAAAAACGTTACAATGAGGTAAGTCGTTGAAAATCAGTAGATTGGAAATTGGGAAATTGGGAAATTGGGAATTAGCTACTCAACCACAATTTCTCAATTTCTCAATTTCTCAATTTCCAATTTCTTAATTCCCCTCGCCAATCTTCCGCTTCATCCGCATCTTCGTCTGGCGGATGGTGCCGTCGGAGACGCCGAGCATATTGGCCATCTCGTGGGTGGTGAGTTGAAGCTTTTCGAGCACGAGGTAACGCAGCTCGGCTTGGGTGAGGTCGGGGAACTGCGTCTTTTGTGTTTCTATGAAATTCGGGTGTACCTTTTCGAAGATGCTGCGGAACTGCGACCAATCCTCGTCGGTGAGGATGGTGCTGCGGGTGAGCTTTTCCAGGTATTCGCTGCGCTCGCCGGAACGGGAGAGTTTATCCAATTCGAGGCGGAGGTTTTCGGCGAGTTCCGATTTTTCCCGTAGGTGTTGGGTGAAGGTGGCAAGTTCGCCCTTGGCGGCTTCCAATTCGGCAGCTGCTTGCTTGCGCTTGTTTTGCAGGCGTTTGTAGTTGGCAAAGGCCAAAGCGCCCATAAGGAGCATAATCACGATGGCGGCATTGCGGAGCATGGTCTGCAATTGCTTTTCCTTTTCCACGAGGTTCAGCTGCTCGGTGTATTTCTCGGCGGCCATCCGCTGCTGGATTTTTTCGAGCGTGCGGGCGTCGTTGCGGCGTTCGAGGCTGTCCTGCAAGGGCTTGGCGAAATTGGCGTAGCGCACGGCTTCTGCATAATCGCCTTTCAGTTCGTAGTAGCGGGCGTAATTCTGGTAAAATTTGACGTGCTTGAAATATTCCGGTTTCTCTTTTTGGTCCAAAATCGAGGCAATCTCGGCGGCCCGTTTGAGCAAAGGCCCAGCTTCGTCCAGTTTTTTCAGCTCCAATTTGGTGGAAATCAAGATTTGCAACATATCGTACTCTGCCCTGAGCCAGTATGGCTCGGCGTCCAAGGGCGATTTGAGCAGCGCATAACCCTCGTTGGCGTACCGTTCGCCTTCCTCGTACTTGCCCTGCCCGACGAGCATGGAGGCAATGTCAACAGATGCGATGCCCAACCAAGTTTTGCAGAACAATTCCTCGCTCGGCCTCTGAACTGGGCATTTGCTCGTCACCTCGATGATTTTCTTGGCATAAGGGATGCTCAAATCATATTGTTTCTGCCGCTGGTAAATGCTTTGGATATGGTTATTGATGAACATCCAAACTTGCAGCCCTTCACTGTCTGTTGGCTGCACGTATTTTCCGGCGGTCAGCAGTATTTTAAGGGCTTTTTCATAATCCTCCAATTGGAACATGAACCGCCCGGAATGGTACAACAGCCGGGCAATGTCAAATCGCTTGAAGTTCTCAAAGCCCAGTTCGTCCATGCGTTCGTATTCAAGCAGTATGTACGAATACAGTTGCTCGGATGACTCCTGTTGGTGGTTGTATTTGCCAAAATTGACATAATGCGAAGCAACGAGGGTTTCCTTTTCCAAGCCGAATCTCTTGGCGGCTTCCAACAGTTCGTTTTCCAATTCTCCGGCATTGCTGCCCAATGTCTTCAATGAATGACGTTGCTGAAAATGCTCATAGTACAGTGCCCAAATGGTTTTTTCGTCGTTTTCCGATTTGGCAACGTCAATAAGGGGGCGGTACCAAGCCAAGAATGAAGCGGTGTCCTGCCATTCCCTTTTCAGTTCGTGGACATAGGATAGCCGCTCGGCATCGGACATGGCCCGAAAGGTGTTTGCCTCAACATCGGACTGCGCCGAGGCCAGCTGTGGCAGGAGGGAAAACAGGCGTAAAATGAATAGGTGGCTGCGTTTCAATTTCGTTTTGTCTGTGTCGGCGAAGTTAGTACATTTAGAACACTTCAAAAAAACGGATTTAATTTTGGGACTTGCCATTTGTTTGGCTATCCCTTGCGATTTAATGCCTACCTTGGCCAAATATTTTGAAAACCACTTTAATGCGTAGCTGTTTCCTGATGCACATTATTTGATTTTTCAGCAACTTCTAATCAGTTTTATGGCGAAATCGAAAGAAACCTTTGGCAAAAAAGAAATAGAGAAAAAGAAACAGAAGAAACGCCAAGACAAGGCAGAACGCAAGGAAATGCGCAAAGCTGACAAGGAGCCTGGGAAATCCTTGGAAGACCAAATTATGTACGTGGATGAAAACGGCAACCTCACCTCCGAAAAGCCGGACCCCAACAAAAGGGCAAAAATCAACGCAGAGGACATCGAGCTGGGTGTGCCCAACCGCCCCGCACACGACCCCGTTCGCAAAGGGCGTGTTACCTACTTCGACGATGCCAAAGGCTATGGCTTCATCACCGACCGTGACAATGACGAGCGCATCTTCGTTCACGCCAGTGAACTGGAAGAACTGGTACAAGTCAATGACAAAGTAACATTCGAAAAAGGCCGTGGCCCAAAAGGCCCCATCGCCATCAACGTTCGGAAAATCAAACTGGGGCAGTGATTTTCGTCAATAGCCTTACATTTTGCCTCTAACGGTGCCGCTGTGCGGGAAATTTATTAGGCGCATCTGAAAAAAAGCCGTCTCTTTGCGGTGCCGGCCAGAATGAACAATTGTTATTGTAGTGCAAAGGTCGGCTTCAACTATTATTTATGCTTCGATTTAAAGCCGACACCCGAACTGTCGCCTTCATGTTCCTCACCACCTTCCTGCTTTTTTTCCTTTGGAACAGGGGGAGTGAACTCAGCACCCCAGTCTTTGTGCTCGTCTATGCCCTCCAACTGCTCATGGCCGTTGTGGTATCTGTGATGGTACACAATCACCAGCACCTAGGCATGTGGACCAACAAATGGCTCAACGTCATCACCGACAACTGGCTCACGGCATTTTATGGCTTTCCAGTGTTTGCTTGGATACCAACGCACAACACCAACCACCACGTCCACGTCAACAAAGAGCCTGACTACACCCGCACCTACCAGCGCACCGAGAAGAACAACCTCCTTACCCTGCTCTCCTACCCTTCCCTCAGTGGCATGAAGCAGCAAGGGCCTGTTTTCAGTTACCTTAGGCAAGTGTGGGGGCAGCACCGCCGCAAGGCATGGTTCCACATTATCCAGTTCATCACGCTTTTCTCAGTCATTATCATAGCGTTGGTGCTCGACTGGCAAAAAGCCATCTTTTACGTCATCATTCCGCAGCAAGTGTCCACGTTCAGTGTGCTCATTTTCAACTACGTGCAGCACATTCACGCTGACGAAGAGTCGGACTACAACCACTCCCGCAACTTCACCGGCACTTTGCTCAATTTCATCTTGATAAATAACGGCTACCATACCGCCCACCACCTTTCTCCGGGCATTCACTGGAGCAAGCTGAAGGAAAAGCACGAGGAAATAGCCCCCCTCATTGACCCCCGCCTCAATGAAAAGAGCTTCCTTTGGTTCTTGTTGCGTACTTATATCTTGGGCAGCTTCATTCCATCCTGCCGCACACAGAACATGCGGATAGAACGAATGGA
>JALOMF010000301.1 GCA_025455635.1 Saprospiraceae bacterium
GAGCGGGTCAATGTTCTCGTCGCAGGTTTCCCAGGCGAGGAAGTCCGCCAGTGTGTTCATTGCGGCAGCCTGCGGCTGGATGCTCGTGAAATCGCCAATCACGCAGATGCCCGTCGTGTTGCCGTTTTGGGCGCAAAAATGGGCACCGAGCCTGCCATCTCCCCTACCCTCGTACAGTACGCCGTTCGGGTCAACGAGCCAGTTATAACCGATGTCGTCCCAGCCGTTCACGTTCACATGGAAGTCCCAAAACGAGCGCACCACGGCTGCCCAGTCGCTGGACACGTTTGTGCCCGCCGAGTGATGGATGATGACGTGCGTCGGGTCAGGCACGAAGTCCGGCGTGGGGTCGGTGGGGCAAGAGCCGTCGGGGCACCAGTCGAGGCGGCCCTGGAAGGGGGGCTGGGGGCAGGAGCAAACGGATTGCGGATTTTGGATTGCGGATTGCGGATTGGGGGCCGTGGGGGGTTGGCTGGGGCCGGGGTCGAAGAAGTGGATTTCGAGGGAGTCGATTTCGGCATACCCTACATGTCGAATTCCAAAAAGTTTAGTTGTTTTATCGAGAAAAAAAAGCTCACTCACATGCTTACCATTTATTCTCTCTACATGTCCATCTTTATGAACATCAAATTGTTTATAGTTAGGATGTGCAAAGTGGAATACCGCATCTATTTTATCAATTTCCTCATTCCAGTTATGTGAGTACCAAACTATTGAAGCTGCTATAAATTCGCCCTGTATGCTGTCAAATGGTGGTAGCTCTCTTTTAACAGTTCGTTCAAAGAAATAAGGTTCAAACTTTCTTTTATAGCTTTCGATGTGTTTTGCAGGATACTTAAATATCCTTCGCTGCGTCTGCGCCCCCAAATCCCCCACCAAAAACAAGCAAGCCACAAAGGCAACCCAGGCTATCGTTGTACTTTTTTTCATCATTTTATTTTTCATAAAAAGCGGAAACCACCGCCCGCCCCAAAATTATAAACTTTGTGCAAAGAAACTGTCTTCCAAAGGTTTTGGGCAAACTGGCTTTTGCCATTGTCCACGGCAATTAAAGCAATTTCAACGGTGACTTTGTTCACTAAAATTTGCTGGGAAAATCCTTTATTTTGCAGCCGATTCACCTACCGAATAGCCAAACACACCGCTAAATTTTTACCAAAATGATTAAAATTCTCGCCAACGACGGCATCCACCCGGACGGCAAACTGCTGCTCGAAGAAGCAGGCTTTGAAGTTGATACCAACAAAGTCCCGCAAGAGAAACTGGCCGAGGTGCTGCCCGGCTACGACGTCATCATCGTGCGCAGCGCCACCAAGGTTCGCCAAGACCTGATTGACGCCTGCCCTAACCTCAAAATCATCGCCCGTGGCGGCGTCGGCCTCGACAATGTGGACGCTGAGTACGCCCGCAGCAAGGGCATCCATGTCTGCAACACGCCCAAGGCGAGCAGCCGTGCCGTGGCAGAGCTGGTGTTCACGCACTGCTTCAGCCTCGCCCGCCTCATCAACCAAGCCACCCGTGAAATGGCAACTGGCGATTTTGAAAAACTGAAGAAAACCTGCTCGGCGGGTATCCAGCTTCGGGGCCGCACGATGGGCATCATCGGCTTTGGCCGCATTGGGCAAGAAGTGGCCCGCATGGCCATCGGCCTCGGCATGGAAGTAGTGGCCACCGACCTCGTCGTGAATGAATCCAATATTGAAATCAGGATTTTCAACAGCAAAACCGTCAGCCTGAACGTTCATATCGAAACGACCACACTGGAAGAAGTGCTCCGCAAATCGGACTTTATCACCGTCCATGTTGGCGGCAAGCAGGCCATTATTGGTGCCGATGAAATCGCCAAGATGAAGGACGGCGTCATCCTCGTGAACACCGCCCGTGGTGGTTCCATCAACGAAGACGCCCTGTTGGCTGGCCTTGCCTCCGGCAAAATCGGTGGCGCTGGCCTCGATGTTTTTGTCGGTGAACCAACGCCACGCCCTGAGCTGCTCAACCATCCCCGCATCTCCGTTTCCCCGCACGTCGGTGGCTCCACGCAGGAGGCGCAGTCGGCAATTGGGATGGAACTTGCGGAGCAGATTATTGAGAAATTGGGGTGAAAGAAGTCTTCAGTTAGACAGTTGGCATTTGGCAGTCAGTCAACAGTCTATTAGTCAAGGTATTGCATAAATGAAAATGGGTAGCATCTTTCAAGGAAGCTACCCATTTTTTTTTGACCCACGCAACTGCTAAACAACTGTCAAACTGACTGCCCTCCCGATGAATCGGGACGAGTCCTGCCAACTGTCGAACTGCGGACTAAAGCCCACGCACAGCAGCCCCCGGTTGTATCAGCCGCCCCGTCTCCCTCGTATTCTTCGTCTCTGCACCAGTTTCATTCAAAATATCGTATGCCTCCTTCGTGTTGAGGTCTGGTTTCAGGCTTTTCATCAAGCCCAAAAGCCCGGCAACGTAAGGCGTGGCCATGCTCGTGCCGTTCATCGTGGCATAAACGCTGCCGGGCATGGTCGAGTAAATCTTCACGCCGGGGGCAGCGATGCCCATTTTCACATCAGGCACCATATTGGAAAAAGAGGCCCGGCCTAGCAGCGTGTCCACGGCACTGACGGTGATGACGCCGTCCACGTTGGCGGGCACGAAGTCTTTGGCATTGCGGTTGGCATTGCCTGCGGCAACGACAACGATGCAGCCTTTTTTGTTGGCGTAATCGAGCGCCTTCTGGTAGGCACGCTGGCGGCTGTCAGAGCTGAGGCCGCCGAGGGAGAGGGAAAGCACATCGGCACCCCGGTCGGCAGCTTCGAGCATCCCGTTGATGATGGACTGTTGTGTGCCACTACCACCATCCGACAGCACCTTCACGCTCGTAACTTGCACATAATCATTGGTTTGTGAAAAAGAGGCCACCCCTACCCCATTGTTGCTAACCGCTGCGGCGATACCTGCGCAATGAGTGCCATGGCCAGCCCGGTCAGAGTCGTAGCCAGATTTTGTGGAGGTAAAATTGGCCTTCAAGTCCTCGTGGTTGGCGTCCACGCCCGTATCGAGGATGGCGATGAGGGCACGTTTCGCAGGTTTTTTATCCTTTAAAATGGTGTACAGCTCGTCCATCTTCATGGCGTCGAAGCCCCAGAGGTTGCCGAGGCCGGGGTCGTTGATGCCGTATTTTTTATTGGCGACGGGCGTAGTCTTCATTTGCTCCAGTTCCATCGGGGAGAGGGTCATTTGTTCGTTTTCTTCCAGCCACTCCACGGCGGCCAGTTCGGCGAGTTCTTTTTTCACCTTCGCAAAATCTTGGACTGCAGGCACGTCCACCACGAAATAGTCGTCGAGGTCGGTGGCGGTAGCGTCATTTGGCTTAAAAGCGGGCAGGGCGACGAGGCCATATTTACCCAAAACCGACTGAATATCAGCCAGTTGCGCCCCTTCCCGGATTTCGATGAGCAGCTCGCCGTTTGGGTCGAGGTCAGTCGGAGTGGATGTGGCAGCCGTTTTTTGCTCTGCAACGGTAGCCTGTGGGAAGCTGCTTTTAAGTTTTTCAAAATAAAAAGCCCGAAGCCCGGTGAGCACGCCGAGCAGCGCCACGAGGTAGGCCCATTTGTTTTTCCTGAAAACACTGAGCAGCACGGGCAAGGCTCCTAAAACGAGCATTTCTCGCAACAGCATGGGGAACTTGTACGCCCATTGCCCCTCGGCCATCAGCCACGAAACGCCGAAGGCGGTAAAGCTGCCGAGGAAGAGTTTGCGAAGAAAATCGCTGCGCTGCTCGTCGTCACGAAAGTAGAACCATCCGCTGAGGGCAGCGAGGCTGAGGACGAAGGTGATTGGATAGAGGCTGGAGAACATTTTTCTTAGATGATGATGATGAATGAAGAATCTAGGTTTTTGCGTAAGCCAAATCGTTTTCAAAAATAGCTGTGTACCAATTAGCAACCTGTGTTTTTCGACGAAAGGAGGCAAAGCATGTAAATACCCCGCTCCAAAAGCAAAACGGGCCGTCATCTGGTCAGATGACAGCCCGTTTTGCGTAGCGACTACGCTTATTTCTCAAGAAAAATAATCTTTCATCTTATCAAAAAAGCCCCGCTCGCCCTTTTCAGGAGCTGGCTTGAAATTGGGCATGTCCTTCATTTTTTCGAGCATCCGGCGCTCCTCGTCGGTGAGTTTCTTGGGCGTCCACACGTTCACTTGAATGAGCTGGTCGCCTTTTTCATAACTCTGCACAGAGGGCAAACCCTTGCCTTTCAGCCTGAAAATCTTGCCTGCTTGCGTCCCGTTCGGCACCTTGATTTTCACGGGGCCTTCGATGGTCGGCACTTCGACGGAGGTGCCCAGTGCGGCATCTGCGAAGTTGATGTGCAGGTCGTAGATGACGTTGAGGCCGTCACGTTGCAAGTGCTCGTGCGGGATTTCCTCCACATTGATAAGCAGGTCGCCGTTCGGGCCACCTTTTGCGCCAGCGTTGCCCTTGCCGCCGAGCGAGAGCTGCATGCCCTCGGCCACACCAGCTGGGATGTCAATGTCGATTGTTTCTTCGCCGTACACCCGGCCATCGCCCTTGCAAGTGCCGCAGTTGGCGGTGATGGTTTCGCCGGAACCTTGACAGGTCGGGCAGGTCGTGGTGGTCTGCATCTGACCGAGGAAGGTACTGCGCACTTGGCGCACGTAGCCGGAGCCACGGCAGGTGCCGCAGGTCTGCACGGAGCTTTTGTCCTTGGCACCGGAGCCGCCGCAGGTCTGGCAATGCACCTGCTTGTTTACCTTGATTTTTTTATTGACGCCTGTGGCGATTTCCTCCAAAGTCAACTTAACCTTGATTCGGAGGTTGCTGCCCCGTTGGCCTTGCGGGCGACCGCCGCCACTGCGTTGCCCGCCCCGGAAAAACTCGTCAAAAGGGCTGCCTCCTCCACCGCCGAACACGTCGCCGAACTGGGAGAAGATGTCCTCCATTGTCATGCCGCCGGGGCCACCACGGAAGCCCCCGCCGCCCATGTTCGGGTCAACGCCCGCATGGCCGTAACGGTCGTAGCGGGCTTTTTTGTCGGGGTTGCTGAGGATTTCATACGCCTCGGCAGCCTCCTTGAATTTCTCTTCGGCAGCTTTGTCACCGGGGTTTCGGTCGGGGTGATGCTCGAGCGCTTTTTTGCGATATGCCTTTTTGAGGGTGTCGGCATCGGCATTTTTGGCGACGCCAAGCACTTCGTAATAATCTCTTTTTGCCATTTTAATTGATGCAGTGTTTGCGTATTCATGTGGTTTGGTGTTCGTGGATGTTTGCCGACAACGGTTGGTTTCAAAGCAAACAAAACAACACTCAAGCACTCAAACACAGTTATTTTCCAACTACGACTTTTGCGTGGCGGATGATTTTGTCGTTGAGGCGGTAGCCTTTTTCCACGGTGTCCACTACTTTTCCTTTTAGCTCCTCGGTGGGTGCAGGGATTTCGGTGATTGCTTCGTGCAGCTCCGCATCAAAATCGGCACCGGTTGATTCCATTGCTTCCAGGCCCTTGTTGCGCAGGATATTGTACAGTTTTTGGTAAACGAGGTCAACGCCAGTATCCCATGAGGCGTTATCTTTTCCTTCGGCAAATTTTTTGGCCCTGTCAAAATCGTCCAAAACTGGCAAAAGGGATGACAAAGTGTCTTGCGCAGCGGATTTCATGAAGTCAAGCTTTTCACGCACC
>JALOMF010000302.1 GCA_025455635.1 Saprospiraceae bacterium
ACGCCATATACTTTGGCTGCCTGATGTACATAATGTGCATTAAACACAACACGTACAGGCTGCGTCTGTTGCACTTGACAGCGCACCTAACTTGGTATGTTCCGTGCTCAGGTTGAAGAGCGAGATGCAGCAACACCCTGCGCTACTGGGGATATTGACTTTGAAGTCAGTTTTCCAGTTTCTGTTGAATAGGATGCACCCATTGAGAACCGAACACCCCAGTCATTTTAAAACGACTCACTCCCCCTCCTCCGGATAATAATGAAACCCCAAATAAGCAATCTTCCACTCCCCGTTTTCCTTTTCAAGGATACGGGTCTCCAATGATTTCCCGAGGAATTTCCGGGTATCCTTTTCAAAGGAATTCTGCTCAAAAGTGTACCAAGCCATGTCGCTGGTGATGCGGAAATTCTCGTTGGAGCGCTCTTCCACGGAGCCTTGCCAGAGCGTTTCATTGGCATCGAACTGCTTTTTCTTCACATCCGCCAAGGACTGGAAGCCGTTGTACGCTTCAATCTTGTTCTCGTAGCCCTCCCAATAGCCGAACTTGCGGAAGGCGGGCGATTGGAGGTAGGTGCTTTTCCATGCCTCGAAATCCTGCTTGTAGTACGATTTCGTCTCCTTGGCGATGACGGCTTGGATGGCCGCTTTTTCCTTTTCAAAATCAAGGGTAGGTAGCGAAACTGGTTGGGTCGGGTTGGTGCAATTTGTGAAGAGTAAAATTGCAAGAATTAGGCAGGTAACTGTTCTCATTGGTAATGGATTTTGCGAAATTTAAAAGATTGAAAGCCGAATATCGTAATCTTGTCTTGAAAAGTGCTAGAATAGATGGTGAAAAGTACAAGGCGCTATGAAATCGTATTGCAAATTGGAGATGCTGCAATTTTTGATTGTTGTTGTATTTCACAAGAATTGCTTCAAAAACAGGACGGTGTTTTTGTCAAAATTTTGAAGGATAAAAACCACTGTTTTTCCCAAAACCAACTATTTTAACATAAAACCGTTTAGTGTCTGGGCTGAAACGTTAAAATAACATCGGTTTTGGTCAATTAAGGCCAAGTTTCATCCTTTTCACCAAGCTAGTTTTGCAGCTTGATTTTAATCATTTGATGTGGGCGGGCTTTTAACTCAAATGATTGGATGAACGCAAAACCAAAAAAAATCAGATAAAATGAGCAAAGGATTTTTGATAGACATGGATGGCGTTATTTACAGTGGAAACGACCTAATCCCCGGCGCCGACACGTTTGTGGCAGCACTGAAACGCCGCAAAGTGCCCTTTCTTTTTTTGACCAACAACAGCCAAAGAACCCCTCGTGATGTGGTGAACAAATTGCAGGGAATCGGCATTGAGGCCGACGAGTCCGATGTGTTTACCAGCGCAATGGCCACTGGCTGGTTCTTGGCCCGGCAAAAGCCGAACGGCAGTGCCTACGTGCTGGGGGAGGGCGGGCTTATCACCAGCCTCCACGAAAATGGTTATTCGCTGGTGACCCAAAATCCCGATTTTGTGGTGGTCGGCGAGGGGCGGAATTTCACCTTGGAAATGGTAAACCATGCGGTGGAAGCGATTTTGGACGGCGCAAAATTTGTCGCTACGAACCTTGACCCATCTCCCAAAAAGAAAGGTTGGAGCAACTTGGGCATCAAAGCCGTGGTGGCCATGATTGAAGAGGCGACAGGTGTAAAAGCCTTTTCGGTGGGTAAGCCAAGCCCAGTGATGATGCGGGTCGCCCGCAAAAAACTGGGGCTGGACACCCTCAATACCACCATCATTGGCGATACGATGGACACGGATATACTTGGTGGCATTCAAATGGGTTATCGTACCATACTGACGCTGTCCGGGGTGTCAAAACAGGCCGATTTAAGCTCCTATGCTTTTGGCCCAGATATTATCGTGGAGAATGTGGGTGAGTTGGACCTTGATGGATTGTTGGAAGCTACAAAACCGCCTAAACAGTCGGCTCCTAAAAAGAATGGTATTATCTCGGATTAGCAATATATGCCTTGTCAGGCTTGGAGGTTTGATGGGTATTTATCCTATAATTTGAGTTCAGAAAAATACGGTGTAAATGAATTACAAATGCACTTACACCGTTTTTATGGCTTTTACGATAAGCGTTTCCCCAAAAAGAACAGCTTTTGAAAACATTTGCTGCCTCGTTTCACGATTTATGTCCGCCGTACCCTCTTTTTTGCCAGTGCTTGAATAAACGAGCCAAGTGAAAATATAGCTGAATGGCACTATCAGTGCATATAGCCAACTTATGGGCTTGATTTGGTTGGTGGCAATGGATTGGATTTTCAGTCCATTCGTATGGAGCAGGTACCTCATTTCCGGGAGAGAAACCATCCCGATATGGTGCATCGCATTTGGTTGTTTTTCATTGAGCGGTGATTTGCATTTATTGTGATGACCCGTGAATAACCAGCGCCACCTTGAGCGCAGCGAGCTGATGTTTGGTGTTGAAACGATGAACTCGCCACCAGTTTTCAATGCCCTGCTTATTTCACCAACAAAATCGAATTGCCTGCTGATGTGCTCAATGCCATCAATGCAAATTATGGCATCCACTGAATCGTCTTTCAAAGTAAGCGGCTTGGTCATGTCGCCGATAATGAAGTTGGGATGCTCGATTTCGAGCATATTCTCAATATCAACCGCTATGATATGATTGAACCCGTTGTCAATTAATCTTTGAACAAATGCTCCAGCTCCACATGGTATGTCAACCACCACCGCATTGGTGTCTTTTTTCATCAAACCGAACACCGTCTCATGTGTATTTTTTGATGTGTTTATTGGTATGCCTTTGTAGTTTCTTCTCATTTTGTTTTTTCATTCAAAGTAAATTAAATCAGTTGGCGAGATATACGTCTGCTAAATCTGCGGTAAAATAACTCTTGGCATACTCTCATTCACCGGCTGATTTGATTTGCATGGTTCTGTACATGAACGCCATTAAAGTTGATAGCAGGCTCTTTTGAGAGGAGGGGTTATCAACCCCCGGCGTTCAGTGACACCGGGGTTTGATAACCCCTCCTCTCAAAAGAGCCTGTCAAATTGCCTAACCCAAGCATCAATTTTAAGTGCAACTGTCTATGAAATTTGATGCAATTGAAACAGCCTACCGCACCCCATGCATCAGCTTGCGAATAATGGGCATGAAAACAATGGCCACCACTGCCACCACCAAGGATACAATCGTCAGCATCCAGAAGAAGTAGCTGATGCCTTTTTCGTCGGCGATTTTGTCCACGTTCTCCCCGAACTTGGCGGCACCCTTCATGCCAATGGCCACGGCCAGGTACCAGATGCCGAACATCAGGCCAATCATGCGGGCGGGCACGAGCTTGCTCACGTAGGAGAGGCCCACTGGACTGATACAAAGCTCGCCCATCGTGTGGAAGAGATAGACCAAAATCAGCCAGACCATGCTCACCGAGGCGGTCTTAGCGCCCGGCTCGATGCTGCTGGCTCCGATGGCCACACAGGCCATGCCCAGTGCCAAGAGCGCCATGCCGATGGCGTATTTCACGTTGGCGGGCGGGTTGTACTTGCTTTCCCACCATTTTGAAAACAGTGGGGCCAAGCTGATGATGAACAGTGAATTGAGGGTGGAGAACCACGAGGCGGGTACTTCCAAGGTCGCTTCCGCAAACTGGTTTTTCAGCATCCAAAAGGCAATGCCCCAAACGATGACGAAGCTGGTGCCGAGGATGATATTGGCGATGGCGTATTGTTTGAATGTTTTTTGGAACAATTTGAACAGCACCCAAGTGATGATGCCCAGCGGCACGACCGTCATCAGGGTGTTCACGATTTTGAAAGTGGTGCCAGCGCCGCCTTCGAGCACCCGGTTGGTGTAGTCACGGGCGAAGATGGTCAGCGTGCCGGGCGATTGCTCGAAAATGGCCCAGAAGAAAATGACCAAGAACGCAAAAAACGTGACGGCAATCATGCGGTCACGGGTGACGGTCGAGTAATTGGTGATGCGGTAAACCAGCACGACGATGAACAGCACCAAGGCCAGCAGGATGGTGAAATTGTTGCCGGAAAGGCCCAGCAGGTTGAAGTCGAACAGGTTCACGCTACCATCAGAGATGATTTTCGCTGGCTCGAAAATAATCCACAGCAAACCGAGGAGAATCATGATGCCTATCAGCACCAATTGCCAAGTAGTGAAGGGGTTTGGCTTGTCGCCGTCGAGGGCTAGTGCGGTGGCGGCGGCGTCTTTTTTCACGGGTTTGAGGCCGATGTTGCCGAAGATGTTTTGCGCCAGCCAAAACTGCAAAAGCCCGAAGAACATGAAGATGCCAGCGAGGCCGAAGCCCCAGCTCCAGCCCACTTCCTCGCCCAAATAGCCGCAGAGCAGGATGCCGAAGAACGCCCCGGAATTAACGCCCATGTAGAAAATAGTGTAGGCGCCGTCCTTTTTCTCGGGGCGGTTTTTATACATTTCTGAAATGATGGAGACCATGTTCGGCTTGAAAAAACCGTTGCCAAACACCAGTAGCACCAGCCCTAGGTAGATGGTGAACTGCGTTTCCAAGGCCATGCAGCCGTGCCCCAAGGTCATCAGCAATGCCCCGATGACCACGGCCCATCGGTAGCCGATTTTCTTGTCGGCGAAATAGCCGCCCATCATCGTGGAGAGGTAAACCAGGCCCACGTAGGAGCCAAAAATCGCCATCGCCTTCTCCCGTGACCACTCCCAGCCGCCCTCTGCCAAGGTGGAGGTGAAGAACATCACGAGCAGCGCCCGCATGCCGTAGAAGGAAAAGCGTTCCCACATTTCAGTGAAAAACAGGACGAACAGCCCGGCAGGGTGCCCGATGACGGGGTTTTGAAAAAATTGGTCGGTGTCGTGCGCTGGCCGTGCGTTGTCGTTGCTCATGCAGGTTTTGTTTGATTTAGGTTGAAAAAAGCGGTTGGCATTGTTGTTTGCGAAGCCAAGCACTTGGATGCTGTTGGGCAAATGTAATACGGGAAGCCAGATTTTTGGTTGTTGACCTTTGATTTGGCAACTTAGCTGACTGGTAAATGGGGGTTTTTCCTTCCATTCTATTTTAAAGGATTAGGCGGTATCAATGGCTAAAAATGCCATGAAGTGACTAGTTTTGCTGAAAAATATCATTAAGTTCCAAATACAGTCTTTCAATGCTTTTAATTTTAGCATCAGAAATTATATCTATCATTGCTCGCTATGTAAAATTGGTATTCACCGAATTGACTGTTGTAACACGCTGTCGATCTTCTTGCAGAGAGCGCAGAACAAATGCATTTTTCCATCTACATTTACGACGGTGGTCGATAGCCAACAATTGTCAATGGAACTCCAACAAAACGTTGTGGTATGTAAATCGATTGGTGACACCAATTACGTTCCATGATGCTATCGCTCACTGCGTAATAATTGGTAATAATTTTAGAATGCTGATGACAGCAAATAATCGTCGATAGAACTCGAACAGGAAATTGATGTCCACGAATCAACTGCTGATAAAAAATTCTAATTGTAACATAACTAATCATTTCTATAGAAAAACGGCAAATAATATTTTAAAAACTGCATCAGTTTCTAATTGGTGTAAGGCCAATTTCCTCATCAATGACAGACATAAAACTGCAAAAATCTTTTGCTGGTTCCTTAGCTGATAACCGCAACGGAAAAATC
>JALOMF010000303.1 GCA_025455635.1 Saprospiraceae bacterium
GGCACTGAGGATGGCGGCCAGTGGGTTGGCAATGTCCTTCCCAGCGGCCTGCGGGTAGCTGCCGTGTATCGGTTCGAAGAGCGCCACTTTTGAGCCGACCGAGGCCGAGGGCAACATGCCGAGCGAGCCCGCTAGCACACTGGCCTCGTCGCTGAGGATGTCGCCAAACATGTTCTCCGTCAGCACCACGTCGAAGCTGGTGGGGAACTGGATGATTTGCATGGCAGCATTGTCCACGTACATCCAATCGAGCTGCACGTCGGGGTACTCGGCAGCACCAAGGTCGAAGACGATTTTCCGCCAAAAACGGCTGGTTTCCAACACGTTGGCCTTGTCCACGAGGGTCAGTTTGTTGCGGCGCAGACGGGCGTACTCGAAGGCCAGCCGGGCGATGCGCTCGACTTCTACTTTGGTGTAAACGCAGTTGTCAAAAGCACTGTCCTCGGTCTTGCCTTTTTCCCCGAAATAGATGCCGCCTGTCAGTTGTCAGTTCCCGGAAGATGACGAAGTCCACGCCCCGGATTTTCTCCTCGCGCAGCGGGGAGAGGTGGGCGAGGTTGTCATAGACCGTCACCGGACGGATATTGGCGAAGAGGCCGAGGCTTTTGCGCAAGCGCAAGAGTCCCTGTTCGGGGCGTACCTTGGCCGTCGGGTCGTTGTCGAAACGGGGGTGGCCGATGGCACCGAACAGGATGGCGTCAGCGGCCATGCAGGTGTCCAAGGTCGCCTGCGGCAATGGGTCGCCGTGCTTGTCAATGGCGATGGCCCCCATGTCGGCGAAGTGGCAATCGAAGCGATGGCCGAAGGTCTTTTCGACGGTTCGGAGCACTTTCAGCGCTTGGTCGGTGACTTCTGGGCCGATGCCGTCGCCGGGGAGTATTGCTAGGTTGAAATTCATTTTTTGTTTACTAAAGTTTGTCTCAACTTCTGTGGTTCTCTGTGTCCTTGGTGCCTCCGTGTTGAATTTTTAACACAGAGGGTCGGAGGCCACGGAGGGACACAGAGATTTTTAGATTAAAACCTTTTTTGTAGCTCCTTCCCGCACCCGCTCAAATTCCTCAATCTCCCCCCTCAAGCTCAACAGGAAATCAATATCATCATACCCATTTATCATACAAACCTTCCTAAAAGGGTCAATGTCAAACTGTTCCTCCCGTTCTGTGCCAGCAATGGCGATGGTCTGGTGCTCCAGGCTCACGATGAACTTGGTCTGCGGGTCAGCCTCGATGGCTGTGAACATTTCATCCAAAAACGCTGGTGAAACCTGAACGGGCAGCAAGCCATTGTTCAGCGCATTTCCTCGAAAAATATCGGCGAAAAAGCTGCTGACCACGACCTTGAAACCGTAGTCCGTGAGCGACCAAGCGGCGTGTTCCCTGCTGCTGCCGCAACCGAAGTTCTTGCCCGCTACGAGGATTTTGCCGCTGTAGGTCGGGTTGTTCAGCACAAAATCGGCCTTGGGGCTGCCGTCGGGGTGGTAGCGCCAGTCCCGAAAAAGGTTGTCGCCAAAACCCTCCCTCGTCGTCGCTTTCAGGAAGCGGGCGGGGATGATTTGGTCGGTGTCCACGTCCTCCATGGGGAGGGGGACGGCGGTTGAAAGTATATGGGTGAATTTTTCCATTTTGCTTTATCATTCAAGCCACAACTCGGTGATTACTCACCGAATTAAAAGTTTGAAAGTTATCTACGTTGATACTTTGGCGATAGTTTGAGGTCGAGAAATTCAGAGAGAAACCTATTTATTTGATAAAAAACCTTATCAAATCTATTCCACAGCAAAGGGTCCTTCCTACCATGAAATAGATTACACCTGAACTTAAATATCACCAACAATACGAACTTTAGTTTTTCGCTTTCAAGCGGCTTTGTTTTCTGTAGTATAGCTCGTAGCTGTTGGCTCAGTTGTGGGTCGAATTTCAAATTTTTATAAAAAGTGGTGGTCTCACCATGTTGAAAATATCGATTATGGAGAAAGCCATAAATACCATCAACACCAATTTTTGAAACCGGAAAGCTTGTGGATAGCTCAATCAACTGCTCATTGTAGGGCTTATTTGTTCTGCTATCTTTAAGATACTCTGATTCGAAAATTGACCATAACCAAACAAACCCGAGCGAGTTATTCGTCTCGTCTAAATTTTTAGCGTTTGGGCTCAGACCAAAGTACTTCTTTACCCAAAATTTGATGTCAAATTCAGTCATCGCTTTTTAACACAAATCTATTCATTCGTACTTTAATTTGTTGCCCTCACATCCACAATCCTCCCCGCCACCGCCGCAGCCACCGCCGTCAACGGACTCGCCAAAATCGTCCTCGCTCCAGGCCCTTGCCGACCCTCAAAATTTCGGTTGCTGGTGCTCACGCAATACTCGCCCGCAGGCACTTTGTCCTCGTTCATGCCGAGGCAGGCGGAGCAGCCCGGCTCCCGGAACTCGAAACCTGCGGCGATAAAGATTTTGTCCAATCCCTCGGCCATGGCCTTTGCCTCGACTTGCTTGCTGCCGGGCACTATCATGGCCGTGACGTGCGGGGCCTTTTGTTTGCCCTGCACAAATTTCGCCGCCAGGCGCAAATCCTCGATGCGGCTGTTGGTGCAGGAGCCGATGAAGACGTGGTGGATGGGCTTGCCCAGCAGGTTTTCGCCAGCGGTGAAGCCCATGTAGCCGAGCGATTTTTCAAAGGACGCCAAGCTGTCGCCGGGCGTTGGTGCGGTCGGGATAGCCTCGTCCACGGGCACGCCCATGCCGGGATTGGTGCCGTAGGTAATCATCGGGGCGATGTCCTCCGCCCGGTAGTGGTATTCCTTGTCGAAAACGGCCTCGGGGTCGCTGTAGAGTTCCCTCCATTTTGCGACAGCAGCCTCAAAAGCTGCGCCCTGTGGCGCAAACTCCCGGCCACGCACATACTCGAAAGTGGTCTCGTCGGGGGCGATGAGGCCGCCACGGGCACCCATTTCGATGCTCATATTGCAGATAGTCATGCGGGCCTCCATCGAAAGGGAACGGATGGCGCTGCCGGCGTACTCGACGAAATAGCCCGTTCCGCCGGCGGCGCTGAGTTTGGATATGATGTAAAGGATGATGTCCTTGGAAACGACGCCCTCGGCCAGCTCGCCGTCCACCGTGATGCGCATGCGCTTGGGGCGCTTGAGCAGCAGGCATTGCGAAGCCAAAACCTGCTCCACCTGACTGGTGCCGATGCCGAAGGCGATGGTGCCGAATGCCCCGTGGGTGCTGGTATGGCTGTCGCCGCAAACGATGGTCATGCCCGGCTGCGTGATGCCGAGTTCCGGCCCGATGACGTGGACGATGCCCTGCCAGCGGTGGCCGAGGCCGTAGAGGTCAACGCCGAACTCGTTGCAGTTCTCGGTTAGTTTGTCCACTTGGAAGCGGCTCAGCGGCTCAACGATGGGCAAGTGCTGGTTCAGCGTCGGCACGTTGTGGTCGGCGGTGGCGACGGTGTTTTTAGTCCTGAAAACGGGTATGTTGCGCTGGCGCAAACCGTCGAACGCCTGCGGGCTCGTCACTTCGTGGATGAAGTGCCGGTCGATGTACAGGACGTCCTGCCCGCCCTCGACGGGCTTGACGATGTGGGAGTCCCAGATTTTATCGAAAAGTGTTTTTGACATTTTTGGTTGATAAAAAGTTGATTTGGTTGATAAGGGTTGATGGTAGCTGGTTTTGCGAATGAGGTGACATCTTTTTGCCCGCTCCACATTTCAATTTCCATTGGTCTTTTAAGGGCAAAAAGGTGTCATCTCATGGGTGCCTTTCCGAGATATTTGAGATGACACCTTTTCGCCTGCCAACGTCTGGTAAAAATCAAGATTAGTTTCTGGCGAAAAGATGTCACCTCAAACTGCAACCGCTTCCCGCACCGGACTCAAAATCTCCATCAAATCCTCGTCCCCAACCTCTTTCTTGCTATCCGCAACTTGCAAGAAAGTCACGTAAACCGAGTCCAGTTCATCCTTCGTCAAATTGACACCGAGGCATTTCGCACGGTAGGCCAAGGCTGCCCGACCGCTGCGGGCCGTGAGCACGATTTTCGAGTGGTCAACGCCGACTTCCAGCGGGTCAATGATTTCGTAGGTCTCCCGTTTTTTGATGACGCCGTCCTGGTGGATGCCGCTGCTGTGGGCGAAGGCGTTCGCCCCGACGATGGCCTTGTTCGGTTGCACGACGACGCCCATTTTCTCCGAAACTAACTGGCTGATGGGGTTCAGCAGGCGGGTATTGATGCCCGTGGTGTAGCCGAGGTCGGGGTGCTGGCGCAATATCATGACGACCTCCTCCAGCGAGGTGTTGCCCGCCCGCTCGCCGATGCCGTTGATGGTGCATTCGATTTGCCGGGCACCACCAATGACGCCGCTGATGGAATTGGCCGTGGCCAAACCGAGGTCGTTGTGGCAGTGCGTGGCAAGGATGGCCTTTTCGATGCCACGCACATTTTCATAGAGGTACTTGATTTTTGCGCCGTACTGTTCCGGCAGGCAGTAGCCCGTCGTGTCGGGGATGTTGAGCACGGTGGCCCCGGCCTTGATGGCGGCTTCGAGCACACGGGCTAGGAACTCGTTGTCGGCACGGCCAGCGTCCTCGGCATAGAATTCCACGTCCTCGACAAAGGATTTTGCGTATTTCACCGCAGCGGCGGCCCGGTAGAGGATGTCGTCCGGGGTGGTTTGCAGCTTGTAGCGGATATGCATTTCCGACACGCCGATGCCCGTGTGGATACGGGGCCGAACGGCACCTTCCAGCGATTCGGCGGCGGTTTTGATGTCCTTTTCGATGGCCCGGCTCAGTCCGCAGACTGTCGGTCGGCGCACGGCGTTGGCCACGAGGCGCACGGCCTCGAAATCGCCGGGACTGCTGATGGGGAAGCCCGCCTCGATGACGTCCACGCCCAATTCTTCAAGCGCACGGGCGATTTCGATTTTTTGTACCGTGTTCAGCTTGCAGCCGGGCACTTGCTCGCCGTCGCGCAGCGTGGTGTCGAATATTTGGATTTGGTTTGTCATTGCTTGATTGTTGGATTGCTAAATTGTTGGGGTCGCAGTGCTTTCAACAATCAAGCAATCCAACAATCCCAACATTTCTCATCTTTGAGTTTCAAAAGTAGCCCTATCCTACCCTGCTGGGAAATCAAGTTTTTGGCGTTCTCCTATTTCAAGCTAGTATCGATTTGATGCTATTTTATTGAAAATCAATTACTTAGAACGTTTTCATCTACGATGACAAATACGCGAGGAGGATGGGACACAGATTGAACTGATTAGACTGATTTTAACAGATTTAACCTTAAAAAATCCGTGTTTATCTGTTAAATCATTTCAATCTGTGTCCCATTCTCCCCGCGAGCAATCGCAACCCGTGGCAAAACAGCGCACCGACGACCTACTCCAACTCATCCGCACCCTGACACAGGGCGAAAAGCGGCAGTTCCGGCTGTTTGCGAAGCGCAACTCGTCGTCGGACGACCTGCTGTTCCTGCAGTTGTTCGATGTGTTGGACAAAAAAGGCGAGTACGACGAGGCGGCCATTTTGAAGAAAATACCCACGCTGAAAAAGGAGCAGCTGCCCAACCTCAAGGCGCACCTCTATGGCCAATTGTTGACCAGCCTTCGGCTGCTGGGGCGCGGGCGCAATGAGGACATCCTTCTACGGGAAAACATTGACTACGCTCACGTTCTCTACGACAAGGGCCTCTACCGCCAAGCCTTGGATTTATTGGCAAAAAACAAGGAAAAAGCCCTGGCCGGGGAGTTCAAATCGCTGGCGCTGGAGATGCTGGAATTCGAGAAACTCATCGAAGGGCAGTACATTACGAGGAGCATCGAGGGGCGGGCGCAGGAACTGGCGGAACAGACGCTGGCCATCAGCAGGGCGCTGTCGCAGACGCACGAGTTCTCCAACCTGGCGCTCCAGATGTACGGAATGTACCTGAAATTTGGCTTCGTGCGCAACGAGCGGGACTACTATTTCGTGAAGGAGTTTTTCAGCGCCCGTTTGCCGCAGGCGAAATTCGAGGAACTGGATTTCACGGGTCGGGTCTATTTC
>JALOMF010000304.1 GCA_025455635.1 Saprospiraceae bacterium
CCATCCACCCCTTTTCAAAAAAAAAGCGCAAAGCAACGGCTGTCGCTTTGCGCTGAAATGACTTTTCAAACCTTTTAAACTATGCGAGAAAGGGCTGGCATCTACCAACGGCCTTACTTCGCTCCACTTTTCATTTATCTAACCACAACCAATTTTTCCGTTTTCGTCACGCCGCCAGCGGTCATTTTCAGGAAAACAAGGCCGGGCGCTCCCAGTTCTAAGCGACTGATAATCAGGCTGTTTTGACCCTGCCCGTACCAGCCGCCCGTTTCGTACAGCTTTTTGCCAGCGGCATCAAAAAACGCAAACCATGCCTCCCCTGCTTCGGGCAAGCTGAAGGTGATGTTGGCCTGCTCGGCAAACGGGTTCGGCTGGCAGCCCAGCAGTGCCGGCGCCTTGTCAGCTTCCGTTTTTTCGGTGAAAACCAGCACTGGCTCCAACTGCTCCTCTGCTTCGTTCCAGGCAGCGGCTGGCGTGATTGCCGAACCGATTTGTAGCGCCGAAGCAAGGCTCAAGTCCGTCAGGGCTTTCATTTTTAGGGTAAAACTAGTGAGCGGCTGCCCCCCGAAGTACAGCATCGGCAACAGGCCCTCGCTGCTCCTCGCTTCATTGATGACGGGAAGCCCCTCGCCTCCCTCGGAAGCCACAAGCCCTTGAAATTCAAGCATTTGTGGGTCAAAATTCAGCGTAAACTGCCACGCTGCTGCCGCTTCCATATCAAAAACCACTTCGGCCACCTCACCACTGCGCAGTTTCTGGTCTCCTGTTTTTAGCATAAAAATCCCACCACTCCTACCTTCAGCAGCCACCGACTGCAAACTGCCCCCTGTCGAACCCGCCCCGGCGGGCAAGCCGCCAACTAAAAAAGCCGGGTTCACGTTCCCGCTCACGTCGCCCACTTTTATCCCGGTGAAATCCACGTCCAGCACGTCCTGCGTCACGTTGTTCAGCGAAAACTCCTGTGGGAAAGGCCAAGGTGCGTAGATATTGCCGAAGCCATGCCCCGCTGGCACAAAGCGCCAGGACGGCGTGCCGTTTGGGAAATTGGGCGAGGCATTCAGGATGACCGCTTGGATGGCCACGAGGTCGGAGGCCGTGACCGTGCCGGAGCCGTTGGCGTCCGCTGCAATGACCTGCCAAGCCTCGTCGAAGGACGTCACGCCGAGGATGTGCGCATTGGTTTTTGCCAAGTCAAACGCCGTCACGCCGTTTGAAAAACCGATGTTTTTGCTGGGCGTGATGGTGTAGTCCCCGCCCGTCGGCAGCCCCGTGAAATTGTAGCTGCCCACGCCTGCCTGCGTCACGAAAGCGGGTAGGTTTGCCCCCGAAATACCGACGCTGACCGAGCCAACCGGCTCCCCGGACGGCGTCAGTATCAGGCCGCCCAAGTTCCTTTGCGCTCCGCAAAAAGCGGGATTGTCCTGCACGGTCACGGTCGTTTCACAATAATCGGAATTGCCCCCGGCGTCGGTGACCCAGAGCTGCACGAGGTTCACGCCCGCATCGTCGCAGGTGAAAACACGGGTCGTGTGCGCCACGTTTTGCGAGAAACTGAACTGGAGGCTGCCCGCCTGCGTGCAGTTGTCGAAGCTGTTGAGGTTCAGTTGTTGCGCAGCTACCGACACCTGCCCCTGTGCGTTGAGCGTGACGTTGAGTCCGCTTGCGCAATAAGCCGTGGGCGCTCCCGAATCGCCAACCGTCACCGTGAAGCTGTGCTGCGAATCGTTGCCGCAGCCATCCGAGGCATGGTAGGTCATGGGGTAAACGCCCGCTGGCACGTTCTGGAAGGAAAAACCGTTGCCCAAGGCGCCCGTGGCCACGATGGTCACGTGGTTGCTGCAGTCGTCCATTTGCGGCAGCGGCAAAATGACGTTCCCCGTGCAGTTGGGGTTGCTGGTGGCCACGATGTTCGTTGGCGGGTTCACGAACACAGGTGCCTGATTGTCAGATACTTCGATGAGCTGCACGTGCTGCCACATGCCAGCCGTCGAGTTGGAATTGGCTTGGTAAACGCACCAGTCGAGGATGGTCCAGGTGCGCTCGATTTTGTAGCAGGCTGGCTCCGAAATCCAGAAGATGGCGTCGGTGTAGTTCACTGCCACCGACTCGCAGCCGTTTTGGCCCAGCAGGGTCGGGCCGTTGTAGGGGTAAGGCAGGTCGAAGGCCTCCAAGGATTCGCCGCTGCAAGCCGTGGCTTGGTAGTTCTGCGGCCAGATGATTTGGTTGCCGTCCGTGTTCCAAGGGCTTTGGTTCACGAGGTGGATGACCTGCTGCGCCGACGCCACATTGCCGCTGGGGTCGGTCGCCGTGAAAATCCTGGTGACCGTGCCTTGGCCACAGCCCGTCGTGCTGTTTTGGGTGGTTTCGGTTAGGGTAAACGAGCAGTTGTCCGTCACCACGGGCTGCCCGAAGGCCGACAGGTTGGCGAGGTTGGTATTGCAGTCCACGAGCACATCGGCGGGCGGCACCACGACTGGCGGCAGCTCGTCGTGCACGTTCACGGTCACGTCGCAGGTATTTGAATTTCCGGCGCAGTCCTTCACCCGCAGGGTGACCAAGACCGAGGTGCCGGGCAGGTCGGCACAGGAGACGACGAGGCTTGGCGCAAAGGCCGAATTGGGCTGCCCGGCCCGTTTCACCTCAAAGCTTTGTATGCAGCAATGGTCGTAGCTGCCGTTGTCGAGGAGGTTGGCGTGTACGGTGGCTTCGCCTGTGCTGGCGATGGAGGCCACGGTAAACTGTGTGCAAATGACCGTTGGTGACACTTGGTCCACCACCTTGATGGTCGTGGCGCAACTGGCCGTGTTCCCGCAGGCATCGGTGGCATGGTAGGTGACGGCGTGGGTGCCCTGCGTCACGTTCCCGAAGGGGCCAAAACCACTGCCAAAGCTCCAAGTGGGGTTGATGGTGATGCTCGACGAGCAGTCGTCCACCGCCGTTGCCGAAGGCAAGGTGATGATGCCGAAGCAGCCGAAATCGTCGGTGCTGACGGTGGTGGCGGGCGGGCAGGTGATGCTCGGCGGCGTGGTGTCGAAGAGCTTGATGATTTGGGTATGCTCCTCGAAATTGCCCGTGCAGTTGTCGAGCACCGTCCATTTGCGCAGGATGAGTTCGCTGCCCTCGCAGGTCGGTATGCTCTGGTCGGTGTAGGTCAGGTTGAAAAAGCAGTCGCCATTGTCCACGGCGTACTGGTCGGCGGTGGTGGCGGGATTGCCGTCTTCGTCAATGAAGGGCAGGCCCGTGACGCTGGGGTCGGAGGCATTGGAGCCGCAGGCGAGCATAGGCGCTTGCACGCCGTCCCGGTTTTTGGGGAACTGGATTTGCGAGAGCGTGGCACGGTTCACGGTGATTGTCTGTAGCTTGGTGGCGGTATTGCCCCATGCGTCGGTGACCGTCCATTTGCGCTGGATGACCTTCCAGGCGTAGGTCGAGAAATGGAAATTGGAGATGGTGGTGCTGTTGAAGTTGGAGGTGCCATTGGAGGCTTGCTCGAAGGACAGCACGTCGCCAGGCTGGAGCAGCCCCGAGGTGTAGGTGCCGCTTTGGAGCATATCGCTCGAAAGGCGGATGCACCAATTGTTGATGGTGAAGTAGAATCCCTCGTTTGTAAAAGAGGAGCCCCCAAAACTACTCCAGTCAAAGCTCACATAGCCCTCCGTAGGCACAACGATTTTGAACCGTGTGATATAAGAACCAGTGCTGCTCATCGGCGAGTTGTTGGCCCCTTCGACCAACACAGAATTGGGAGCTCCCGAGACATCTACCCCACCATCCCCAGTATTCGTTAAGCATATATCCCAGTTTTCTGGGGCAAAATATCCGGCGAAGCCGGTGTAGCCGCAGCCGAAGTCCAGCACCGTGTCTTGGTGCGAGAGGACGAGGCTGCTGGCCGGGCTGCAATTGTCGGAGGCCACGGGCTGCGGCAGCGCCGAGGGGCTGCTGTCCTCGGTGCAGTTCAGCGTTTCGTTGGCCACGCCGATGACGGGTTTTCTGTTGTCAACCACATAGACCGAGCCCCAGCAGGAGTTGCCCGACCATGCGTGATAGACGTGCACCTGGTAGGTGCCGCCGAGGTGCGAGCTGTTGAGGCTATTGCCAAGGTTGTTGTTTTGGGCGTCGTAGTAGGTCATGGTCATCGGCCCTTGGCAGGTAAAGGTGTTCTGGATGATTTGCGAGGGGTTGGTGGTGCCGGTGCAGTTGTTGCCGAGCGGCAGCGGCACGTTTTGGTTGCAAATCATCGTGAAGCATTGCGCAGCCACGATTTGAGGCAACAGGAAAAGCGCTGCTGCGAGCGTGTAATAAGGGTTTGTGAAACGGCGGAACGCAACGAGCGCCCGGCCCGTGGGCAAGGTGTCTTTAAATCGGAACATGGGACGAGTGTTGAGACAAGTAAAAAGTACAAGCAAGTAGGCTAAAGTGGCGGCTGCCATATTTGCCAAGCTGTACTTCAAGCTTGTTGTTATCGGTTTTGTAAAAAACGTTGATTTTGTTGCTTACTGCTGTTCCCTTGCTTAGTGTGTGGTGGGTCGTAGGTGTTGCCGAGCTGTGGCCGAGTACTAGCCAAACGGCATGAACGAGCCAGAAGCCGTATGGCCTCGCCTGCTGTTCTTACCCGCAAAATCTGCTCGGAATATGGTCGCCTTTCGGCAAACGGATGGAAGGAATCGGGCCTTGGCCCTGTGTAAAAGTTTGTTCATGGAATCAGTTTTTGGAAAAAGGCTGTTTGCCTTGGATTATCGGTTTACATGGCAAAGGTAAAATATGTTTCATACCGTGCATGGGGCACGGCGATGATTTTTAGATATTATTTTTTATTATTATTAAAATCATCAAAAGTCGCTATCGGCGTCGGGCAGTGCTTTCACGCTGACGAGGCCGTAGGTCATAATCAAGCTCGTGGCCAAGATGGTGGATAGCAAAAGTCCGTCGCCGATGCCCAGCAGGCGGCTTTCTGCGGGGATGCTGAAAAAAAGCAGGATGCTGATAAGCCCCCTTGGACTGATGAAAACTTCTGGCCGCAGTTCCACCTTGGCCACGCCTTTCAGGTAGGCCCACCGCAGTGCGAAGATGATGGCCACCACCGCCAGCCCGTTGGCCAAGGTGGGCAGGTCGGCCAATTGACCAAGGTTCATCGTAAAGCCAAAAACGACAAAGAACAGGGTGCGAATCAAAAAGGCACTTTCGGCGGTGAGGATATGCAGTTGCTCCAAGTCCTTATCGAAGGATGGGTAGGTAAAATGCTTCTTAAACCAATCAAAATCAAAGAGTTGGGTATTGTTCAGCAGCAGCCCGAATACCAAGATGATGATGAGCGTGGACAAATGGAACTGCTTGCCCAGGGCATAAATCAGCATCAAAATGGCCAAAATCAGGAAGAACTTGATGTGGTGCTCAATCTTGCCCAAAAGGTACAACAGCGCCATCGAAAAAGCCGCCGCCAGCACCAGCACCGTGCCCGTTTCAAAGGTCAACTGCAGCACCGAGCCAGCGGTGACGGCCTCGTTGTAGAGCAAAAAATTGAAGAACATGATGCCAAGGATGTCCGAAAAAGTGGACTCGTACACGATGAATTCCTTCTTGTCGGGCAGCAGGCTCGACACCGACGGTATCGCTATGGCC
>JALOMF010000305.1 GCA_025455635.1 Saprospiraceae bacterium
AATTGTCATGCGTTGGTAAAAATACGTTCACTTTAGTTGAAAAACTATAGTTACGGTGATTTTTAACATTTGAAACCAAGGAAGAAATGCATTAACCGACCAAATCGCTGCATGGACTGTACGATTTTCACCAACCATCATCTCTTTATGAAAACGAAGCTCTTCTTTCTTTCAGCAGCCGTCATTGGCACGCTATCCTCCTGCCTGAGCGATAAAGTTGATTCCGAGCTTATGAGCTACAGCAAAGAGGAATTGCTTGAAATCCAGAAACACCTCAACCTGCCCGAAGGTGTGGACGACTACACCCTCAACCTGCCCAAGAACCTCAGCAGCTTCCCCATCCAAGTCAACAATAAGCAAGCTACCCTTGGCCGGGTACTGTTCTACGACAAACGCCTTTCCTCCAACAAAGAAGTCAACTGCGCTACCTGCCACCTTCCCGAAAAAGCCTTCACCGACGGTGAGCAGTTCAGCCAAGGCGTCGCTGAGGAGCGCACTTCCCGAAACACCTTGGCACTTGGCTCTTTCCCTAGCTTCAATGCCTACTACGGCTTCGGTGGCACCCGCATGTTCTGGGACAACCGGGCCAGCTCCGTGATGGAGCAGTCGGCTGAAACCATGAAAAACCCCGTGGAAATGGGCAACACCGACCTAGGTGAAGTAGCCGACGAGCTTTTGCAAGAAAGATTTTACCAAATCCTCTTCGATAAAGCCTTCCACAACGAGGGCAACATGAGCAACGAAGATAAAATGTTAACGGCGTTGCAGGCATTCGTCAGCTCCATCGGTTGCTACCAAACCAGGTACGATTACGCACTCACGAAATCTGACGATAAACCTGAGTCTGATTTTACAAAGTACGGCTTCACAAAGGAAGAGAACCTTGGCAAGCAGCTGTTCAACGACAATTGCGCTAGCTGCCACAACCTTGGGGCCGGCTTCGCAACGACCATCGTTGCAGCCAACAACGGGCTTGACTTGAACTATTCTGACGAAGGCATATCGGCCATTACCAACCAGAGCACCGATGAGGGCCAGTTCAAAGTCCCGATGCTCCGCAATATCGAACTGACCGGGCCTTACATGCACGATGGCCGCTTCAAAACCTTGGAAGCAGTCATTGAGCACTACAACAGCGGCGTCAAATCGCACCCTAACCTGCATCCTAACCTGAAAAACTCGGTCGGAAATCCGAAAAAACTCAATTTGACGGAGGAAGAAAAACAGGCGATGGTTGCCTTCCTGAAAACACTGACCGATAAGGAAAGCCTTGCACTGGGCCGCTACTCCGACCCGTTCAAGCACTGATGCAGGCCATAAATTGCAGACAAAAAAGCCGTTCCAAGTACATTGGAACGGCTTTTTTTTTATAAAAACATCAAAGATTGGTGAGCTTTTTCTCCAAAAAAACAAACTCCAAGGGCACCCTCGGCACCCCGAAACGTGGGTCGCCATCAAATGGTTTTCGCTCGCCAGTGGGCACGTAGCCGTTGCGCTCGTACCATGCCAACAGCTCGTCACGCACAGGTATCACCTGCATGAACATGGCCGTACAAGCCTCCAATCGGGCCAGTTCCTCGGCGGCTCGCATGAGCCTTCCCCCGATGCCCGAAGCCTGCTTGGCCGTGTTCACCGACAACATGCCAAGGTAGAGGCGGTCGCCTTGTTTGTCCAAGTAAACACTGCCCAAAATCCCTTCTTCAGGGTGGCGGTAAACCAAAAAAGTAGTCGTTGGCTTCGCCATCAGCTGCGCAACATCCGCTTCATCGGTACGAAGGTCGCCAGCTATCAGGTCAGCCTCGGTCGTCCAGCCCTGCTTCGAGCCATCGCCACGGTAGCAGCTGTTGATGACCGCAACCATCTGCGGGATGTCGGCAGGTTCTGCTTTTTCTATGATAAAATAATTCGTGCTGCTCATCAAATATCCAAGCTTTGAGTTTCTTGCATCATCTCACCAATGTGACGTCTCCTTTGTAAAGCCGGGTTTGGCCATCCAAGAACCGAACCTCGACGTACCAAACGAAAACAGCGGGGTCGAGTGCCTCGCCTTTGAAGGTACCGTCCCAGCCCAATTGCAAGTCGTTCGGGGGGAATTCGTAAAGTTCGTACACCTGCTCGCCCCAACGGCTGTAAATCTGGAAACTCTTCACCGATTCGACTTGAGGGCCAGCAAAGACCGTGAATTCATCGTTGAAACCGTCGTTGTTCGGTGAAAAAGCGCTCGGCACATATACTTCCTGCACTTTTTCCACGACGATGGTCACTTCCCCCTCACCCGTGCAGCCGTTGATGTCGGTCACGGCCAAGGTGTAGGTAATATTTTCCAGCGGTGTACTGACGGGTGAAGGGCAATCGGTGCAATCGAGGTAGTCCGGCGGCGACCAAGTCCAAGTCGAAAGTTGTGAGCTAGTATTGGCATTCAGCGTGATGCTGCTACCAAGGTCCACGGCCAATACCCCGTCCAGTTCCAGCACCAGCGGCGGTGCATCGGGCATGAAGATTTCCTGGTTGCTGATTACACCGTCCGCATCAATGATGGTGAGCGTGTGGAAGCCGAACGTGAGGTTGTCGAACACAACCGGAAAACTCACGACTGGGCCGCTATTGCCCCCGTTCAGTGCCACCACGTAAGGCGGCGTGCCGCCAGTTATCCCCTCCAGCACGATGGAGCCGTCATTTCCGAATTGGCAAAGCGGCGAGTTGACGGTGATTTCTGCCGTCAGCAGGTTCTCAAACATAAGATTGATGAACACCGTGGAGTCGCAATTGTAGAAGCTAGCCCCAGTGAAAACTTCTGTCCCCGTTGGGTTCTGGGCATCGTACACCGTGCCGTTCACTACCACAAATCCACCTGCCTGCAATATCTCTGTGATATTGCCTACTGCCTCCGGATAAAAACTGAGGTTGATGTTCACCGTTGAATCGCAGCCAAGGTAACTGGCTTCTGGAAAGGTCTCGCTTCCAGTCGCATTGGTGGCTGAGTACAAAGTTCCATTGATGAAAAGCACTTCGCCTGCACACAGCGTGGTGTCCAGCGAGACGATGACAGAGCTTCCAAAGCTAAGGTTGACAAAAACCGTTGAGTCACAGCCGTTCACGGTTATATTTTGGAATACTTCGACGCCAGTGGGATTGGCTTCGTTGTACACCGTGCCGTTGATGGTTACACTGCCACCGATGCACAACTGGTCGTCGTAAGTGCTACTTACCACTGGGTAAAAACTCAAGCTGACAGCCACCGTAGAGTCACAGCCCAAGTAGCTGGCATTGGGCAGCAACACCGTGCCACTGGGGTTGCCTTGGTTGAAAACCGTGCCCCCAATCGTGACCGACTCCTCGGGGCAAATCGTCTGGATGAAACTCCCGTTTGCCGGAGGCGCAAAGTTCAAATCAACGTAAACAATTGAATCACAGCCGTTTACGCTTGCTCCCGCTAAAACTTCTGCACCACTTGGGTTGGTGATATTGTACACCGTTCCATTGACGACGATGCTCTCGTCGGCACAGCGGGTTCCCACCAAATCAAATTCAGCAGAAGCGTAAAAACTCAGGTTGACCATCACGACCGAATCACAGCCTTGCACGCTACCGCTCGGTATGTCCTCTGTGCCAGTCGGATTGCTAGCATTGTAAATCGTTCCGTTCACGACGATGCTGTCACCTGGACAAAGCGTCGGGTTGATGGTTTCGGTGATTACCGAATTGAAGCTCAAGCTAACATTGATGATGGAGTCGCAGCCATTGGCCGCACCACCTTGAATTAGCTCCGTTCCTGTGGGGTTCGCTTCGTTGTACACCGTGTTGTTTACTGTCAAGCTGCCGCCCGTGCAAAATGTCTCGTTGATGTTCAACGTGACTGGCTGCAAGAAAGTCAGGTTGATGAAAACAGTTGAATCACAGCCATTTACTGAGCCGCCTGCAATGACTTCGGTGCCTGTTGGGTTGGTTTCATCATATACAGTGCCGTTCACAACCACGCTGCCACTGCCGCAGAAACTTTGGTTGAGCGTAGTATTGGCTGGTGCATAAAACGTTAAGTTCACGTTCACCAGCGAGTCGCATCCCGAAAAACTGGCACCGGGAAGCAGCTCATTTCCAGTAGGATTCGTGATATCGTACTGGGTTCCGTTTACCACCAAAAATTCGTCAGGGCATAGGGTCTGCTCGATATTGTTGATAACGCTGTTGCCGACCGTGATTTGAACAGTAGGCAAATTATCGTCGTACAAACAATTGTTGGCGTCGGCTATTCCAGCAAACCTCAGCTCAATGACCCCCTCCGTAATATTGTAATCGGATGGGCAAACAGTGATGAACGCATTGCTTGGAAAATCATTGACCACCTCCGCTCCAACAAATACGTTGTTGACGTAAACAAACCATTCCACAAAGAATGATGCAACTCCGGTCAACTGCACAGGAACATCATAACAATCTGAAGCACAAATACTTGCATCATTCCCAACAGCGATTCCTGGTTGGTAAAAACTGACGGGAATACCCTGTGCCACACTCAAACAGGGGTCGTCAAAATCCACCACCCCGCCAATATTGTTCCCCACGACCGCAGATACGTAGTAGGTCTGGCCAAGCACCAATCCCGTCGGGATGGATATCACTGGTGAAGTACTGACCGCCAGCACGTTGCCCAGTATGCCACCGGGGTTGTCATGCAGCACGAACCTGAGCGTATCGTCCAAGTCCAGGGTATGGTCGTAATTGAAAAACACGGAAAACTGGTCATTGCTTTCGCAAATGAGCAATGGGGCATTGTCAAAATCCATCGTGCCTGCATCGGTCGAGCAGAGGCAGTTCTCGGTACCGCTAGCCGTCACAGGGCCGCAACCAGCCGCATCGTCAATCACGAATGAATAGTTGCTGCCACTCGTGATTGGTGCCGAAGTGAAGCTTGTGCCACTGAGTGTGACACCATTAATCGTGTAAGGCGCTGTGCCGCTACTCAAGCTGAAACTTACGGTGTAGTTCGTATTCGATGCATCGCAAGGCTCCATCAGGCCGCTGAAAATGGGCGTCCCGTTCACCGTGACACTGGTCGTGGCCGCAGCCGAACAGTTTGCCGAGGGCGTAAAAGTAAGTACCACGCTACCAGCCTGCCCGTTCGGGTCGAAGTTGCCACCGCTCACACCATTTCCACTCCAAGTGCCGTTGGGGAAGTTCGGGTCGGCCAGCGAAGCCAGCGAAATGGGATTTTCTGCTTCGCAAATGGAGGCAGTACCGAGCACTGGTGTGGCCGGGGCGGTGACAAGAATGCTGGTCGTAACCACGCCCACGCAGTTTGCCGAAGGCGTGAAAGTCAAAGTAACCGAACCCGCTTGCCCACTTGGGTTGAAGTTTCCACCGCTCACGCCGGGGCCACTCCATGTTCCGGCAGGGTAGTTAGGGTCATTCAGGCTGCTCAAAATATACAGCCCAGCAGTTTGGCAAAGCGTTGCCGTACCTAAACTCGGCGTTGCCGAAGGCGAGACATTGATGACCGCCGTGGCGGGGCTGGCGCAAAACGAAGCCGCTGGCGTGAAGGTCAGTGTCACGGGGCCGCTCAAGCCGTCGGGGTTGAAGCTGTTGCCCGTCACGCCCGTGCCCGACCAAGTGCCCGT
>JALOMF010000306.1 GCA_025455635.1 Saprospiraceae bacterium
AAACGGTACTGATGATGTACAAAAAATGTGCGAGGAGAAACAGGTCAAGGAATGAATTATGAATAAAAAGTAGAAAAAGTCTTGTAGAAGTTCAACAACAAGGCTTTTTATCCATTAAAAATTGCTTGTTTTCTTAGTTACTTCCCAATACAAAACTTCCCAAAAATATTCCCCAGCAAATCCTCCGTTGACACTTCCCCGAGTATCTCCCCCAGGAAGGCCAGTGCCCGCCGGATGTCCATCGCCACAAAGTCGGAAGTGACGCCAGCGGCCAGCCCTTGCAGCACATCGTCGAGGCTGGACTGGGCTTTTTGCAGGGCCTCCAAATGGCGGGCATTGGTGACGATGGTGCCCTCACTGTTTACTTTTTGTGAAACGACGGCGTTGTACAATTTCTCTTTCAGATAAGGCACGTTCATGCCGTTCTTCGCAGAGAGGGTGATTAGTGACTCGTGATTGGTGATTGGTGATTCGATGGGGCGGCTATTGCCGAAGAAGAAATCGGGGATTGCTGGGTCGTTCGGCTGGAGCAGCCACTCCGGTCTATAGCTCGGCAAATTGTCCATTTTGTTGCAGGCGATGAGCAGCTCTAGGCCCTCTCGTTGCAGGCTGGCCACGTCGGCCAGTACCTCGTCAATTTTCGTTTCCACCACATCGAACACATAGACCAGCAGGGCGGCTTGGCTCACCTTCTCCATCGTTTTTTCCACCCCGATGGCCTCGATTTGGTCTTGCGCCTCCCGGATGCCCGCCGTGTCAATCAAGCGGAACTCGACGCCTTGGATGTTCAGCACTTCCTCCACGGTGTCCCTCGTGGTACCGGCGATGGGGCTGACGATGGCCCGCTCTTCGTTCAAAAGTGCATTGAGCAAGGTGCTTTTTCCAGCGTTCGGACGGCCAGCGATGACGGTGGGGACGCCTGTTTTCAGCACATTGCCCAGCTTAAAGGAATGTAGCAGGGCGTTGATGTACGACTGGATTTTTTGGATGGTCAGCTTCAATTGCTCCCGGTTGGCGAACTCCACATCCTCCTCCGCAAAGTCCAGCTCCAGCTCGATGAGGCTGGCGAAGTCCACCAGTTCCTGCCGCAGGCGCTGAATCTCATGGCTGAACCCGCCCCGCATTTGCCGCATGGCCACCGAGTGGTTGCCCTCGCTGGTGCTGGCGATGAGGTCGGCCACGGCCTCGGCCTGCGAGAGGTCCATTTTCCCGTTCAAAAATGCCCGCAGCGTGAACTCACCGGGCTGCGCCAAACGGCCCCCTTTTTCCAAGAAAAGCTCGATGATTTTTTGCAAAATAAAGGGCGAGCCGTGACAGGAAACCTCGGCGGTGTCCTCGCCCGTGTAGGAGTTCGGGCCACGGAAAACGGAGACCAGCACCTCGTCCAGCACCTTGCCCTCGTCGCCGATGATGGTGCCAAAATGCAGCGTGTGGCTCTTCTGCTTGGTCAGGTCTTTGCCGCCGAAGACCCGCTGCACGATGGCCAGCGCCTCCGGCCCGCTCAATCGGATGACGCCGATGGCCCCCACGCCGGGCGGGGTGGCGAGTGCGACGATGGTATCGGTCAGGTCGTGCTTGGTGTAGTTCATTTCAATATTTTAAAGGCCCGTTTCCATGTAGAGCCGTCCCTCGACAGCTCAAAAAGGTATTCCTTGCCGTTGGCTGGCAGTACAAAGGTCAGCTCATCCTCAATCGTCGTGTTGCTCGAATAATAACCCAGCAGGTCTTTTTGGTGGGTAGGCCCAATGGGGTTCCCGTCCACCAAAATGCGTGGTATCGCCCGGTAGCAGCTGCCCGCATTGTTGCGGCAAGTAAGGATGTACTTGATGATGAGCCGCAGCTCCGTGTCGGAGTATTGCGTTGCCGTCACCTCCTGAAAATTGTATTGGAAATCGAGGAAGTTGAATTTTTTGCGGTAGTTTGGGAAATCCACCGCTAACTCATCGCCAGCTGGCGAGCTGGGCTGGGCTGGACCAGTAGTTGTTTCTTCTGAAATGGGTTCCGTTGGACTTGCAGGCACAGTGGTGCGCTCAGTCTGTGCTGGCTCCTGCATTCCTGGCTCGTTTCCCCTGTTTCTTGCGAAGAAAACCCCTGCCAAAACAGCCACCACAAGCAGGCCGCCGATGAGCAGGTACTTGCCCATGCCGCCATTGCTGGCAGGTACGCTCACCGTTTTTTGCACCAAGACCTGCTCTGGCACGGGCTGTGGCAGCTCGTGGTCAAGGGGGCTGCCGTCGGCGATGTCGAGTATTTGGTGGGCGATGGCTGCCTTTTGGCGGGCAATATCATCGGCGTCGAGCATGCCAGCGAGGCGTTGCTCTTCGAGCAGGGCCAGCTTGCCTTTCAGCACGAGCAGGGTATTTTGTTTCCGCTGGTTTTGGGTTTGCGCTTGCGCAATGAGCACGTCCAGCGCTTCGTCCAGCTTGAAGTCGGAAACAAGTTCTTTTACTTTTTCTTCCATATTGTTTCCCATGTTTTTACGGAATTTATGGCAAGGTATAGCTAATATTGCAAATGGAAAACGATGGTCGGTAAACGGCTGATTGGGAATCTATCGCCCGTCCAACGTTGACCGTAAGCCATCCACCGTTCCATGCCAAACATAGACATCCGCACCACGCAAAACGTGACCATCGAGTACGAACTGGCACCGCTCCGGGAGCGGTTCTTGGCATTTTTCATTGACTTGGTCATCTATGGCTTGGCGTTCTACCTGTTCTGGCTGCTGGTGCTCTCACTGGTAGGCGGCGCTGTGACGGACATGGGCTTTGGCTTCATCGTAATGTCGTTTTTGGCGGGCATCATGGTGTACCACCTGCTTTCCGATGTCATCGGCAACGGCCAGAGCCTCGGCAAACGGGTCACGAACCTGAAAGTGGTGCGCCTCGACGGGCTGGAGGCTGGCATCGGCGAGTACCTGTTGCGCAGCGTTTTTTTATTAATTGACTTTATATCTTCCTTGGGGATGTTGGCGGCTATACTCATCGCTTCCACTTACAAGCACCAGCGCTTGGGCGACCTGGCCGCCAATACTTCGGTCATCCGCTTGCGCAACCAGATGGCCTTCCGCCTGCACGACATCCTGAAAATCAACACCCTGGAAAACTACGAACCCAAGTACCCCGCCGTTCGGCAAATGAGCGAGGCAGACATGCTCCTGATAAAAAACCTGATAGGCCGCTACCAATCTTGGCAAAACACCGCACACGTGGAGGCCATCCAACAGACGACCGCCCAGATTTGCCAGCAGCTCAACATCGAGCCACCGAAAAGCAACCAGTTGGAATTCTTGAAGATTTTGATTCGAGACTACATCGTTTTGACGAGATAGCCTACCAGCCTATTTTTTTGATACTATTTTGCCAAACTAGCGTCTAAGTCAGTGCGCTCGCTGCCAACATGATACATACCCTGTTAGACACTTAACTGTTGGGAGCAAATATCAAAAATTGGATTTCGAGGGAAAACTTTGCAGAATTGTGTTTTATCCCTACATTTCAGCCGAAATTCATCCCATCACGGTCAAAAAGCACACCCGACCCATTCAGATTAGACAGCGCACAGGCATTTCCAAAGCAGGCTGTCAGACCATAAAATTGAGCACCGAATCATTGCGAATCGCTTCCAGTCAATCCGATAGGATGCTATGCAGCAATTTACCTATAGGCTATTTTTTCATTAAACATTCATAAAAACAAACAACTATGAGGGTCCGGCTTTACAAAAAAACGAAAGACAACCTCTCGTACTTCCAAATCCTCACCGACGACGGGCAGGCCGTGCTCAACAGCCAAGGCTACGCCGACAAGGACGACCGCAACAACGGCGTGCGCTCGGTGGTGGCCAATGCCAACAATGCGGCCAGGTACGAGCGACAAACTTCCGACGACGGCAAAAACTTCTTCCTCCTCAAGGCTGGCAACGGGCAGGAAATCGCACGGAGCGTGGACTTCGACGATGCTGCTAGCATGGAGGCAGCCCTGAGCGCCTGCATCGCAGAAATACCCACCTTGACCGGGATGGAGGATGGCGATGGGCAGCCAAAAGAAGCGCCAGCCGCAGCGCCGCCAGCCGCCGACCCCAACCCCTACGACGGCGAACGTGGCGACGACAACTACCGCCCACTGGCTTTTTACCAAGAAAGGATAAAAGGCGTGGAAAACGGCTTCGACAGCTTCGCCACCGACGAGGGCCAATTCTACTTCACCCTCAACCAAGGCGGCAATATCGTGCTCATCAGCGAAGCCTACACCAGCGCAGATGGCCGCAACAACGGCACCGCCGCCGTGACCCGCAACCTGCCCAACCCCGACCGCTACCAGCGCCGGGAACACCCGAACGGCAAGAGCTATTTCAACCTCTTGGCTGGCAACAACCAGCAAATCGCCACCAGCGTATGGTTCGACAGCGAAGGTGAAATGAACGCCGTCATTGATGCCCTGCAACGTGGGCTGTTCGGCGGCACCGAGGAAGTGGTGCTGAAAGAAGCGGGCGCTGGCATCACGGGCGACGTGGAAGGAATGGCTGGCTACCGGGCCGCCGTGGACATTGACGCACCGCCGCCGCCAAAGGAAAAAGTTGCGAAGGAAAAAAAGAAAAAGAAGCCAAGCGCACCCAAGGAGAAATCGGCGGATGAGAAGGTGTACCTCAAGTCGGGCACCTATCTCTTCAACGACGTAAGCTGGCAGACCATGCGCAGCGCCAACGGCAAGCATTACTTCTCGTTCCGCACCGCCGAAGGCAAATCGCTCATGCTCAGTACCAATGTGCAGGGCTTCGCAACGGAGGCCGAAGTGGACGCCCAAGTGCAGCGGGTCATCGAGCTAGGCCCCTACGAGGGCAACTACCACGGCAAGACGACCACCAACGGCAAATACTATTTCTACCTGAATGATATAGACGGGAAGCCGGTGGCCAAAAGCTTTTTCTACGATACTACTGAGGAAATGCAGGACGCCATTGGCCTTTTGATTGGTAGGGCGAAAGTAGCCGCAGCCGCAGCGCCTACCGCCATCGAGACACCTGCGGGCATCCACGACGACTACCTGGCCTGCGAGCGCTACAACGGCGAGCCTGCCTTCCACCGATTTTTCAACGGCGATGACGAAAACTGGTACTTCGGCTACAACGACGCCGCTGGCAAGACGCTCCTGCGCTCGGAAGGCTACACCACCGAGAAGGCACGTGACAACGGCATTGAGTCCGTCACCAAAAATGCGCCGCTCGAAGAGCGCTGGGTGACGGGCAACGACGGCAGCGAGTACTACTACGCCCTGCGAGCTGGCAACAACCAAGAGATTGCCCGCAGCTGCTACTTCGCCGACGAGGCTGGCATGTTGGCTGGTTTGGCTGCCGCCAAAGACGCATTTACACCGAAGGTGGAAAAAGACCCTGAGCCAGCGCCCCGCATTGTGGACGACTACCTGCCTTGCGAAGCCTACGCTGGCATGGAAGGCTACCACACGTTTGAGCACGAAGGCGAATACTATTTCAGCTACAACGACATCGCTGGCAACGTCATCCTGCGTTCCGAAGGCTACAAGTCAATCGCTGCTCGTGACAATGGCATCGAGTCGGTGAAAAAGAACTCGCCCATCGAGGAGCGCTGGGTG
>JALOMF010000307.1 GCA_025455635.1 Saprospiraceae bacterium
AGGCGAATGATGATGAAAATGACCAAATTGGCGATTACAAGTATAACAAGAAATCAAATGATTTCACTCTGAAAAGGGATAAAGAAGGTAATGGGAAAAATCTTGTCGGAAATATAGCTAAAGGAATTCTCAGCGATGGAATAAACTTTAGGGAAAACAACAACACCATTGAAGTGAACGGTGAAGGACAGCCAACTACTGAACAATTTCAAGATTTCATCGTGGCATATTCAGATGAGATAGCACGTGTCGAAATTTCTGGATTTGGGATGAGCGAGAGACCCGTGGATGAAAACGTTAGCGCATATTTGGTATGGGCGCACAAGGAGAATACACCAGTAAAAGCTTTTGACACAAATTTCATCTTGAATCATCAAGTACCAGAAAGGTTGAGGGGTGGGTACGAGGGACATAGTATCTTTGTTAAAGAACATTTTCATACCCATCCTAGGTATCATGAGGGAGAAGGGAATATAAATACAGCTTCAGATGGTGACAGGAATAGTGCATCAAGGCGAAATGGGTTACAACACTATATCCTTAATTTTAGAGGTAAATTTCCTTACAATCCAACAAAGAAGTGATGGTATCAAAAATAAGATTGACAACTGTAATTTTGTTCATGTTTTCTTGCATATTTGGTTGCAAAACCCAAGGCATAAAGTCTTTAAATATGAATGATTTCAATGCCATTTCAAAATGGTATGCGATGAAAAATCGGCAATATTTAAAGAATTATAAATCATTTGAACTTTGGAAAGATCCAATTGATACATTAGGATTCACTGTTTATTATGTTATTCCAAGTGTAAACCCATTCGCTCCTTCCTTAGATATATCAAGTTTGAGAACGTTGCCAACTCATTTTCTAAAGATTAATGAAAATGTTTTTTTTTGGAGGGAAGATGATTACGAGCTGCCTGCCAAGGAAGTTATCAACCAACTTAGTGCTGTTGGGCTTTTTGATTCTACATATATTAAGGTCGCATTGGGTATTATCAATATAGAAGATGCTATTCCCCCCGATATTGTAACAGATGAAACAATAAAAGCAGCCAAATACGTTGTTTGCAACAATAATGGAAGAATTAGGTATACATTGTATTCATCATACGCATCTAGCACTGAAATACCAAAAAGTATTAGGTGTAACTAGTTTGGGCCATTTAGGCTACAAGTTCCCCGCTGGCGGAGAGTCTGTTCATTGAAAAAGGGAACGCTGGTTCAATGTCTCCGACTTGAACCGAATATCGGCCTGTCTCTGACAGGCGGATCGTAAGGTGCTAGCAAAAGGGAAATATCACCTACAATCACCCTGCTGGTACATCAATTGAAAACGACACTGCAAGTCACGAGCTATGCTCATTGTCGGGCTTTTGGCTATGGCCTTTGGCCGAAGTAACGGCCTCAAAACTCAAACAACGTCCCCGCCCTTCCCTTCGGCACCACGCCGATATGCTTATATGCTTTTTCGGTAGCCTCCCGGCCACGGGGCGTGCGCTGGAGGTAGCCTTCCATGATGAGGAACGGCTCGTGTACTTCCTCGATGGTGCCGGGTTCTTCGCCCACTGCCGTGGCGATGGTGGTCAGTCCGACGGGGCCGCCCTTGAACTTGTTGATGATGGCATCCAGGATTTTGTTGTCCATTTCGTTGAGGCCGCCCTCGTCCACGTTGAGGGCGTTGAGGCCGATTTTAGCGATGTCGAGGTCAATGGTGCCCGTGCCCTTCACCTGCGCAAAGTCCCGGATGCGGCGCAGCAGCAGGTTGGCGATGCGGGGAGTGCCACGGCTGCGCCGGGCGATTTCGTAAGCGCCCTCGTCGGTCATGGGCACGGTCAGCAGCTTGGCGGAGCGGGCCAGGATTTTCTTGAGCGTCTCCACATCGTAGTAGTCGAGGTGGCAGGTGATGCCAAAGCGGGAACGCATGGGGGCGGTGAGCAGGCCCATGCGGGTGGTGGCGCCCACGAGCGTGAAATTGCTGAGAGCTATCTGGATGCTCCGGGCATTGGGGCCGGAGTCAATCATGATGTCAATGCGGAAATCCTCCATCGCCGAGTAGAGGTACTCCTCCACGACGGTGTTGAGGCGGTGGATTTCGTCAATGAAGAGCACGTCGCCGTTTTCGAGGTTGGTGAGCAGGCCAGCGAGGTCGCCGGGTTTTTCCAGCACGGGGCCGGAGGTCATTTTTAGCGAAGCGCCCAACTCAGTGGAAATGATGTGCGAGAGGGTCGTCTTGCCAAGGCCGGGCGGGCCGTGCAGCAGCACGTGGTCGAGTGCCTCGCCCCGTTGGTTGGCCGCAGCGATGAAGATGCGCAGGTTGTCCACGATTTGCGGCTGCCCACTGAAATCGTCGAGTTCTTTCGGCCTGAGCGCTTTTTCTACCTGCTTTTCATCGTTGCTCATGGCCGCTCCCTCAGCGTCTAAATTCGGGTTTTGCATGCTTGAAAGTTATTGGGTTATTGAGGGATTGTGTTGTTGCTGGCCTCCCCCAATCGTCAATCGTCAATCGTCAATCGTCAATCGTCAATCGTCAATCGTCAATCGTAAATCGTCAATCGTCAATCGTAAATCGTCAATCGTAAATCGTCAATCGTAAATCGTCAATCCCAAACCCCTTCCCCCTGCCAGATAACCTTGCCCCGTTGCAGGAAATTGAGCTGCTTGCGGTGGCAGTCGTCCTGTGCGTTGCCGTTCGATTCACAGATGAGTTGGCCATCGCAGTCGTAGAGGAAGCTATTGGGCACGGCCTGGAAAACGAAGAGCCAGAGCTTGCCGGACTGGTACCGGATGATTTTTACGGGGTTGTGGCGGTCAATGGCTTTGTCCATCCAAGCCACGGCGAAGGGATTGGTGATTTTGCCACAATCAAGCGGTTCGTTCCCTTGCTTGGCGTCTTGGATGCAGGTGATTTCGACCATTTCGCTCTCCGCCATGCAGATGCTGGCCATATCGTGCAGCACGTGGAAGTCGAGGCGTACGGACTGGTTGTTTTTGAAGTTGAAACCATCGGGAAGCACGACGGGGTTGAGCAGTTGGCCATTGCCGAGGCGTATGAGGTAGCCGCAGCCGTCAAGGCCGTCGTAGTCCACCACGGTGCCTTGGGTTTTGCAGCCCGTGGCAGCTGTAGCAGCGTCTTTTGTTTTGCCGCAGGCGAAAAATGCCGACAGGAAGAGAAAAAGCATGAATCGGGTCTGCAAATTCACGTAAAATCTATAATTTATCATTGCCGAAAAAAAGCTGGTTTCGTTACCTTTGCGCCTCTTTTGAAAGGGGTTAAGGATTGGAGGATTGGAGGATTGAATCATTTAGCAGTTGCCTGAAATTCAATCCTTCAATCCTTCCATCCTCCAATCCTTAAAAACATTACAAGATGACCGGAACAAAAGTAACGATTGCCAAAGGTAAATTAAAAGTACCGAATGACCCCATCATCCCTTTCATCGAAGGCGATGGCACGGGTGCCGATATCTGGGCTGCCTCTGTGCGAGTGCTCGATGCAGCTGTTGAAAAAGCCTACAAAGGCAAGAAAAAAATCGTTTGGAAAGAAGTCTTGGCTGGCGAAAAAGCCTTCAACCAAACCGGCAACTGGCTGCCGACCGAAACGCTCGACGTCATCCGTGAGCATTTGGTGGCCATCAAAGGCCCATTGACCACGCCCGTGGGCGGCGGTATCCGCTCGCTGAACGTGGCGCTGCGCCAGGAGTTGGACCTCTATGCTTGCGTGCGTCCGGTGCAATATTTCAAAGGCGTGCCTTCGCCTGTGAAGGAGCCGCACCTCGTGGACATGGTGATTTTCCGGGAAAACACCGAGGACATCTACGCTGGCATCGAGTACCAAGCCGGAACTCCAGAAGTGGAAAAACTGCTCAATTTCCTCCAAAACGAAATGGGCGTGAAGAAAATACGCTTCCCCAAGACGTCATCCTTGGGCATCAAACCCGTGTCGAAAGAAGGAACGGAAAGGCTCGTGAGGAGCGCATTGCAATATACTATTGCGGAGAAAAAACCTTCGCTGACCATCGTTCACAAGGGTAATATCATGAAGTTTACCGAAGGTAAATTCAAGGAATGGGGCTATGAGCTGGCCGAGCGGGAGTTTGGCGACAAGGTCTTCACTTGGGCACAGTACGACCGCATCAAGGACGCCAGTGGCGAGGCTGCTGCCAACACGGCGCAAAACGAAGCTGTGAAAGCGGGCAAAATCATCGTAAAAGACGTGATTGCCGATGCGTTCCTTCAGCAAATCCTGTTGCGTCCGGCGGAGTACTCGGTCATTGCCACGCTGAACCTCAACGGCGACTATATCTCCGACGCCTTGGCTGCGCAAGTGGGCGGTATCGGCATCGCACCCGGCGCCAATATCAACTACATCACGGGCCACGCCATCTTTGAGGCCACCCACGGCACGGCGCCAAAATACGCTGGCTTGGACAAGGTGAACCCCTCTTCGGTCATCCTTTCCGGCGAGATGATGTTCCGCTTCCTTGGCTGGACCAAGGCTGCCGACCTCATCCTCAAGAGCATGAAACGGGCCATCAGCAAGAAGCGGGTCACTTACGATTTCCACCGCTTGATGAAGGGCGCCACGCTGTTGAAATGCTCCGAGTTTGGCGACGAGATGATTGCGAACATGTGATGCTACAAATGATGAACGCTCGCCTGCCTTGGGCAGGATAAATGGATTGACGAGCTTCATTTTGTTCAAAAAAAAAAGGCGACCACTACAATGGTCGCCTTTTTATGTTTTGGAAAAACCCCATCACCGCACCAGCACCAAATCCCCGAAAAGGTACTCCACCCTTCCATCAATATAAGCTACCTCGGCCCGCCAAGCGAAGACGGCTGGTTTCTGCATTTGACCCTCAAACTTGCCGTCCCAGCCAAGCTGCTCCATGTTAGGTTGGAAATTGGTGCGGTCGAACACCTTCCCGCCGTAGCGATTGAAGATTTGGAACGAGTTGATTTGGGTGATGGCGCTCGTGTTGGCGAAGACGGTGATTAAATCGTTGCTGCCGTCGCCATTTGGTGAAAATGCGTTCGGTACGAAGACATCGAGTTCTTTGATGACCCGAACGTTCAGCCTGTCCCCTAGCTCACAGCCGTTTTCATCCCAGACTTTCAGGGCGTAAAATGTGGTTTCCAAGGGCCTCACCCATTCCGAAAACTCGACCATAGCAGTGGCATCTTTTGCCTGCCAAGCGAAGGAGTCAACGGGGGAGAAGCTCACCTGTGGGTCGAGCAGGATGCTGTCGCCGAGGTTAATGGAAAGGTCGTCGCCCAGCTCCAGGAACAACTCCTGCGGCGCCTCGAATTGAATGCTGGTGTCCACTTTGCAGCCGTTTCCGTCCATGATTTCCAACAAATAGCTGTCGGCAGGTAGGTTGTCGAATACCACCGGAGCGTATTTCAAACTGGAATTGGACAGCTGGACGGTCACATCGCCAGCGCCGCCGCTCCAACTTGGCACTTCCACGTAGCCATCGTCCACCCCGAAGCAGCGGGGCGACTCGAAATAGACAGATGGCACAAAAAGGTCAGGCTCGGTGAGCGCAATGGACGTTGTGTCTTTACAGCCGATGACCATTCGTAGGTGAAAGGCGGGATGCCGATGATGGGGTTGGCCCGAAGCATCCCGTTGCTGTCCTGAAAGCAGTTGAGGCCGAAGCCATTGCCGCCGCTCATGATTTCGATTTCAATCAATGGCAAATCGAGGCTTAGGCTAAATGAGTCGGTCGCCGTGCAGCCAAAGCCGTTGGTGACGGTGGCGGCGTAAGTGCCTGGCATTGAGGTGGTTATCGTAGTTGAAATGGCTGCGTTGTTCCACAAAAGCGAAGCCGCTGAGGCAACGGCGGTCAGTTCGACGGTTTCACCTGCACAAAAAAACGAAGCGCCCTGAATCTCGATGGTGGGAATGATTTCGGTGGCAGGCACGGTTATTTTCCGCTCAATGATGCATTCCCCGATGTCCACAAACACCGAAAAACTTGCCACCAGCCCAGTGTTTGGCAGCGTGATTCGGTGGGTATTGCCGACTTCGTTTCCATTTTCGTCCACCCACGAATAATTGGCGTTGAGGCTGTCAACGCTCAAGCTGAAGGTGTTGTCACAATTGAACGCAACATCTATATCGTCCTGAAAATATTGTACTGAAAACTGGTGGTCAAGGCTGGTGATGCAGCTGTCAATGATGCGGAAGCAATAGTCGCCAATGCCAAAGCCGGGCAAGGCGAAGCTGTCGTCGCTGAGTTGGTGCGTGGCAATGACCTGTGCCGGATTGCTGCAATCTACCTGCTCGATGACGTAGGGTGGCTTTCCGCTCAACACTTCAAAATGCAGGGTCGTGGTGCTAGCGCCATCGCAAAGTATGCCACTGGAGACATCAAAAGACAAGGTGTCGGCCTCTGGCACAAAAACAATTGCCGTGTCAATGGCGCATTGGGAGTTCAAGGTGTAGAGGTAAACGGTGTGCTCGCCAGCAGCCACATTGACGAAGGTAAACGGCGAACCAGATTGGGCCGTAAGCGCCCCGTTGGTAGGTGCGTCGAGGGCATAGTTGTCGGTAATGCTGTTGGGCCAGCTGATGTCAATATTGTTCAACTCGCCCCAAGCTTGCCATTGTGCCAGGTTTTGCGCACCACTCACCGTTATCGTTCCGCTGCCGGGGCAGTTCCCAAACGGTTCTGCCACGAGGTTGTAATCTGGCGCTGGCAAATCAAGCATACGAAAGCCGCATTTATCAATTTCTGAGAGCTGGTAACTGCCTGGCAATAAACCAGTTACGCTGTATTGCTGGCAAGAGCCTGTCAGGTCATTTTCATCCAAAAGCATGGTAATATTGTTGGGGCCGCCCGTGAGCAAATATGGGCCATCTTCTCGGCTGATGATTAACTGGTACACCGTTTTGCATTGGTTGGCCAATATCGCATTGTAAATATAGATTGACATTTCAGGTTCGATGGGTTGCCAGTGGCCCACCGAAGTGCTAGCTTCATAGCTGCCGCAGCCTTGAATGTTCAACAGTACCTTGTAGTCGCCCGAATCAGGTACGTGAAACTCGCCCGTCATATTGGTCGAGACCACATTTTCGTTGGCGTCCAGCAAGGTAAAGAGGCCATTCGCAGCACTGAGCGGCCTATCGGAAACAGCACCATTGTCGCAGGTAAAGCGGTCTATCAAGGTGGCATATATCGAGTCGCATCGTTTTTCCAGCAATAAAATCACCGAGTCACGGCACACCATTTTGTCCTCGCAACCGTCCTCGATGGCCAGTTCCCAATTGCCGGGGGCGTTGCCCGTGAAGGTGATGGGGATGCCCGCCCCGTTTACTTGCTGGGTCACGATTGGGCTGCAGGTCTGGCAGGTCACCTCGAATGGCCAACTATCAGCATCGAAGCCGCCGCCGCAGCCACTTTCTGGCGTGAAAAGCGAGATACTGTTGCCGTTGCAATCAGCGGGTGGGGCCTGTTCGAATACGGGGTATTTTTTTTGTTTAAAAATGCCGTCGCTGCCGTTCCCACAGGCATCCACCACTTGGAACAAGTAGAAATTGCTGTTGATGGGCAAGCCCGTCAGTTCGTTGGTAGGGCTGTTGATTACCGTGCTGTTGTCGGGGAAAATATACCGGAACGTGTAAGGCGGCACGCCATAAATCACGTTTTCCAAAGTAGCAGTGCCTTCGGCAAAATTGCTGCAAATGGACAGGATTTTTGGCCGGATGACCACGGATTTTGTCAAGGAAGTGCAGCCATCGCTGAGGGTCAGGGTCATGTTGCAGCCCCATTGGGCAGGCGAGAAAACGCCAGTTTGATTGCTGAAGGTTCCCACCGAAGAACTCAGGGTGTATTCAAGATTGCCATTACCGCCGATGATGGAAATCGTGTGCAAATTGCCATCAGCGCCTACTTCATAGTTGAAGTCAGCCAAGCTGCCCTCGCCAGTCTGGCAGGTTTCCACCGACACATTGCCGCAGGCGTCCGTCACTTTCACCCAGTAGTTGGTGCCGCTTAGGATATTGTCGAAGCTGGGGTTGCTGGCTGGGCTGTTGTTGGTGAATGGCCCTGACAAGCCGACACTGGAAATCGAATAAGCAAAAGGCCCCAGGCCGCCTGTGAGCTGTGTCTCAATGGAGCAGCTCCCGCAAAAAAGCGAGATGTCGGGGCTTTGGTAGTTGCCGCCCACGACCACTGTTTGCGAAGCGGAAGCACCGGATGCGCCGTCGGTGACGGTCAGTTGGTAGCTGCATGGCGCAAGGTTGTTGAAGCTGGGGGATTGTTGGACCAAGGGTAGGTTGAGGCAAGTGCCAGTGAGTTGGTAGTTGAGCGTGCCAGTGCCGCCTGTTGCGTTCACCACGATGCTGCCGTTCGATGAGCAGGTGGCATTGGTGACTTGGTAGGTAAACGAGACTTGCGCAAAGCCGATGCACGACATTGCGGAGCAAAGCAAGACCAATATGGTATTCCTGATTTTCATGAGTATGTGTGTCTATGTCGTTCCCCCCAAAAAAAACCTTGGGGCAATTTCAGCAGCGCAGCTCGCACTGAAATTGAATGGTTCAACAATTGGTAAAATTCTAAGGCTGGAACGGGAGAAGGGGAGTATGGGTAGGGTAGTCCGCCCGGTCTAAGCACATTACCAATTTTTTTGCCAGTAAATGAAGAACAGGGAATTATGGCCGGTTCGTAGCGGCTGGTAGGATATTTTTAGGCAAAAAAGCAGATGAAACAAACCAAAAACGAAGCGTCACGCCGTTTCAGCAGTGCTTTCAGTCAAAATCCTTTGGGCATTGAGGCCAAG
>JALOMF010000308.1 GCA_025455635.1 Saprospiraceae bacterium
TGGAGGATGCCGTTTGCTGCGCCGAGCGGATATTGGCCTCTGCCGCCTTCACATTGGATTCCAATTGCCGGACGGTCGTCAACGACGCATCGAAGTCCTGTTGTGAAACCACGCCGTCCTTGAACAGCTTCTCGTTGCGCTTGTGAATCTCACGGGCATTGCTTAGTTGTGCCTCCAATTGCTCCTTGTTGGCACGTGCCGACTCTATTTGCGCCTTCGCATTTGCCAAGCCAGCTTTTGAGCTGTTGACGCCAGCGGCGGCACGGTCCACTTGGGAGTTGTAGGCTTCGGGGTCAACCCTGGCCAGCACTTGCCCCATCGTCACGCTGTCGCCTTCCTTCACGTACAGTTCCACGATTTCACCTGACACATCGGAGCTGATTTTGACCTCCGTTTTCGGGAAAATCTTTCCGCTGGCTTCCACCGTTTCTTTGATGGTGCGGGTTTCAGCCTTTTCGGTTTCAACCAGTACGCCCGTTTTCCGGTTTTTGCCCTGAATGGCCGCCACGACCACCAAAACGGCAGTCAGTGCTATCAAGCCAAGTATGAGCAGGTTTCGTTTCTTCTTTGACGTTGCCATATCAAAATAATGTTGATGAAAATTGGTGATTGGTTTTTTGGGTATAAAGTGTTGATAGTCAGGCTGTTGATTTTCTCAAAGTGACAAAATCAACGCTGCGTTTAATCCAGTTTTATTTCCCTTCCAAGGTAAAAATCGAGGATTTTCAAACGGAAAAGATAATCGTATTTGGCCACGCTGAGGTTGGTCTGCGCAATATCGTAGGTGTTGCGGGCCGTCAGCAATTGCAGGTTGTTGATGGTTCCGAGCTTGAACCGCCTGTCGGCATTTTCAAAAGCGACCCTCGACGCCTCGGTGGCTTTTTGCGAAGCCTCTAAGGTCAGCCGGGCTGCCTTGGCACTGGCAATGGCTTGTTGGATGTCGTTTTTGAGTTGCTGTTTGGCCAAGTCGTTGTCCACTTTTGCGCTCAAAATATTGACTTGTGCAAGCTGTACGTTGACGTCGTTTCGGCCATTGCTGTAAATCGGTATGCTGATGTTTGCGCCGATGTTTTGGCCGAAGTTGTCCCTCAACTGGTCAAAATAGGAGTAATTAAGCTCATTAAAGGTGGGTACATTGGCGTCAATGCCGACGTTGATGAAATCTTGGCCAATCAAGTCGGTTAGCGGTGGTTCTAGGTAGAATTGTTGGTTGACTCGTTGTACCACCGAACCTTGTTCGAATATCTTGGCAGCCCCCGACCACCTAGAGTCCAAGCCGCCGAACAAGGAAATCGTGGGGTAGTAGCCCGATTCTGCCAGTTTGACGCCTACTTCTGCGCTCTGCACCCTGAGTTCGCTGGCAGCAATCTGTGGCTGGGTGTTCACCGCCTGGGCATACACCGACAAAAAGTCCATTCCATCGGGGTTGGCATCGGTCGGGATGACGAAGCTAGGCCGCTCGATTTTGATGGGCGTGGCAGGGTCGAGCTGCATCAAGTTTTTGAGCGTCAAGTAGTTAATCTCAATCGTGTTCTGCGCTTGTACGAGGGCCTGCTCGTCGTTGGCGATTTGCGCCAGCACATCGAGGCGGTCGTTCACGGGCAGTGAGCCTGCGGCAATGAGCTTGTCGGTTTGTTCGAGCTGGTCTTGCGAGAGGCGGCGGCGCTTGATGGCGTTGTCCTGTTGTTCCTCCGAAAGCAGGATGTTCAAGTAGGCATTCGCTATGCTCAAGGCAATGTTGTTGAACGTGGCGGCGGCGTCCTGTTCGGCGGCGTCCACGTTAATTTTGCCCTGTTTGATGGTATTGCTGATTTGCCCGCCGGAAAAAAGCGTGACACCAGCGTTCAGGCTCATGCTGTTGAAGGAGATGGTTTGGTTCTTGAAGCCGTTGGTCGTCGGGTCAATGGTACGCCCGAACTGCCAGCCAGCGTTGGAGTTTGCGGTCACGTTGGGCAGCCTTGACAGCACGTTTTGCTTGTCGGCAAGCTTGGCACGGGCGATTCCGAACTCAGCCTGCTTCAGGTTGAGGCTGTTGGTACGGGCATGCTCGATGCAGCGCTGGAGCGACCAAGTCTCTTGGGCAAAAATGCCGGGTAGGTTTGTGAAAAAAACGAGCAGAATGCCAAAATGGAATGCTTGAAACCTCAAAGTGGTTAGTCCAATCCTCATATTTCCGGTGTTTTATGAACGAGCAACAATATTCGAGACCCCCATTTCAACCATTCAAATAATTCTATCAACGGCGGTCTATTTTGGATTAAAACGCAAAACAATAGCCGGAAACGGCGAATCGGTGCGCACCATTTCCTTTTTTATCAAAGCGTAGAACACAGGTCACTTGTTTTGCTTCCGCAGGAAAGCGATGATTTCTGTGTCCTTTTTGGTCAACATATCGGCAGGTAAATCAATGATTTTGTGCTGTTGCATGTCCACGGCGTGTGGGACAATGCCAGTGCCGTCCTTTTTTTCCTTCAACAAAATGAAACGGTTGTTCTTGAAGGTCTTGTTGATGAATGGGTCGAAGTTCATCGGTTTTTCAAAGAGGATATTGAGCGAGAATGCCTCTTTTTCGTAGTCATATTCAGGCAAAAAAGCCTGGTAGCCATTGTCCTTGTCGGTGGATTTCAGCAAAAACAAAGAGTTGTACTGCTCACCTTTCACGATGGCGAACTCGGCATGTGGCAGCACAGCGCTGGGTTTTGCAGGGTTCGCTAGGTCGAACACGAACGGGCCTTTGCTGGCCGCAAAACCAATCATGTAGTTTTCCCAAAGCTCCAGCCGCTTGATGGAGCCGCTCTGGGCATCCTCCGCAAACCGCTCGTTGAGGAATTTGGGCGTGAGTGCCGCCGAGAGTTTGAGCGTGGTCAAATCCAGCAAATAGAAATTGTACCAACCCCGGATGCCTACTTGCCTGCTTACTTTGTTGTAAGTGATTTCTGATAAATAATAGGGGTAGTCGGCACTGAAGTTCACCGGAAGCACCTCCCGGAAAAGCTGTTTGCAGCTCCCATCGTACACGGTGAGCACCCGGTGGCTTTCGCCCAGCTCCTTGTCCTCGGTCTCTTTTTCGGCGCTGATGACCACAAAACGGTCGTCGCTACCCGCCCAGAACATATTGCCTTCCAACACACTGCCCGCCAGCTTGCAGGTAGGTTTGGCTGGTTCTGAGGGTTTGGGCGCTGCGTCCGTGATGCCTTGGTTGGTATTGTTGCCAATGGGTGGCGTGGGTGCTTGGATACCGTTATTGGGGGCAGGTTCCGTGGTGCAAGCCACAAAACTGGCCAGAAAAAGCGAAGCGAGTATTTTGGAAAGGAATTTCATTGCCGTGGTTGTTTTCGGCAAAGTTGGTGAAAGATTTTTTAAAAATCCGAAAAGTTCATCCCCGCCGCTTCTGTCGAATCCGTGGCTGGTTCCATTCTTCCCTTTGGGCGAAGTCAACGATTTTGCGCATGGCCGTGAGCATGAGCAGGAAAACCAAGTAGCCGATGGTGAGCACGATATAAATCCATTTATAGGAGCCTGCCTCGTTCATGGTGAGTTTACTGAACAATTGCGCAAGCAAAGCCGATAACGCTGCCAAGCCTACGAAGCTGAGGATGGAGCGTGTCCAATATTTGTCCATGTTGCTTGAAAACACGCTGTAAATAGCGTTCATGGCCGCAAAAAAAAGTAGGAACGCAGCGGCAATCGTCCACGGAAATCGCTGTTCCACTTCCATGCCTAACGACCTTGCCATGATGGCTCCGATGTTGAATGCCAAGACCGCCAACAGCAGCATAATTGCCTGATAAACAGGGTTTTGTAGTTTGGCTAAAACGGAGTTTGAAGCTTGACTCATGGCCTAGAATTTTATCGAAAATAATAGTTTGGAGGCTGGTTTCAGTAAAAATCTACAAAACCGCCAAAGCAACCGCCAACTCAAACGATTTCACCAAACAAATCGAACTCAGCGGCGCTGGTGACTTTGACATTGGCGAAATCGCCTATCCGAACGAAATTGTTCTTGGCGTCCACCAGCACCTCGTTGTCCACTTCCGGGCTGTCAAACTCGGTTCGACCAACGAAATAACCACCTTCCTTTCTGTCGAACAGCACCTTGTAGCTTTGGTTTACTTTTTCTAGGTTTTTGCGGTGACTGATTTCCTGTTGGATGTCCATCAGCCGGGCTGCACGGTCAGCTTTTACCGCTTCTGGTATATCGTCTTCAAGGTCGAAGGCGCTGGTGTTTTCTTCGTGGCTGTACTGAAAAACGCCCAGTCTTTCAAATTCCATCTCCCGCACAAAATCGCACATTTCCTCAAACTCTGCTTCTGTTTCGCCGGGAAACCCTGCAGCGGAATATCGAGGTAGTTACAGACCTTGGGCTGTCGGGCCATCGCATCGAAAATCTCCAAGGGAAACTTGCTGGGGTAGGCATAATGCAGCCGAATCCATTCGATGCCTTCCACTTCGCAAAGGGCGTCGAGCAGCGCTGGCAGTTCCCGTTTTTTGTAGAGGTCGAGGCCGTAGTAGGTCAGCTCCTGGGCGATGAGCATCAGCTCCTTCACGCCCCGTTTTGCCAGGTTTTTCGCCTCCAAAACGAGCGACTCAATGGGCCGTGACACGTGCTTGCCCCGCATGAGCGGTATGGCGCAAAAGCTGCACGTGCGGTTGCAGCCCTCCGAGATTTTCAGGTAGGCATAATGGGGTGGTGTGGTTATCAACCGCTCCCCGATGAGGTCGTGCTTGTAGTCGGCATTGAGGCGGGAGAGGAGGCCGGGCAGCTCCAAGGTGCCGAACCATGCGTCCACTTCCGGGATTTCTTTTTCCAAATCGTCCCGGTAGCGCTGCGAAAGGCAGCCCGTCACGTAGAGCTTGTCAATATCGCCCTCGCTTTTCACGCCTGCGTAGGCCAGTATCGTGTCAATGCTCTCCTGTTTGGCCACGTCAATAAAGCCACAGGTATTGATGATGACGATGTTGGCGTCTTCTTCCTCGCTGTCATGCACCACATCGTAGTCGTTGGCTTTTAACTGCGTAATGAGGTTTTCGCTGTCCACCAAATTCTTGGAGCAGCCGAGGGTGATGACGTTGATTTTATCTTGCTTGATGGTACGGGTCTTCATTGTAAGTTGGATGGCTTTGCCTGGGGTTATTGTGAAATTTGCGCAAAGGTAAGAAGCTCCGGCATTTGCCCTTGAAATGAAAATGCCTTGGCCAACTTATGTTGGCCAAGGCATTTTCACAATATAAATATCACTTAGAAATGCGCTTATTCCACAATAGAAACCCGTTGTGTCTCTGTGCCGTTTTCCGTGGACAAGTTTACGAAGTAAATGCCCGTAGAAAAGCCATCGGTGCTTATTTCCACGAGGTTCTCGCCAGCGCCGATTTCAGCTTTTTGCTGGCGAACCAGCTGACCAGTTGCGTTCAAGACCTTGATTTCTGCTACTGTCGGAGCTTGCGTAACGACGCTTACGTACAAGGTGTTCCCCACTGAAACTGGGTTGGGTCGAATGCTCCAGTTTTCCAGCTCGTTGGCCACGGAGGTATCGCTCACCTGGTCACCGGTCTTAAAGATTTTCTGTGAGGAAAAATTGCCACAAGTGGAGTATTCATTGTAGCCCAACACTTTCCAAAGATAACTTTTGTTGGGCACAAGGTCAAGCAGTACGATTTCATTGGTGTTGGTGATGTACCGAGCCGTGGGTTGCCCCGAGGTGGTCAGTTCGACCAGGTATTTCTGGGCACCAGACATTGCAGTCCATTCGAGGCGTACATTATTGTAGGTTTCAATCAGTTCGCTTTGCTGAGGGCTGGTGATGGTAGGCGCACCAGATACAACCTCCGTAGTAGGCGTATAGTTTGGCCTCACATAGTTCCTGCTTGAGCTGAAAAGGCTGTTGCTGATTTCTTCTTTCTGCTGGTCAGTAAAATGGTACTCAGAGCAGCCGTCCACGTAGTTCATGTAGTTTTGGTAATCGGGCGAAAGCAACTGGCCGTTAGGGTCTTTTGCATTTTGCGTGTAAGCGCAGTTGTTGTTGAAAAAGAAATAATCGGCGGGTGTGTCGCAGATGCAATCGCCACCGCAGGTTTGCGGGTTATTGGTATTGCAATTGGTTCCGTTTACCAATTCATTCCTCATGCCAGATGGACTAAAAATGCCCACGGGATTTCCATGTATAGCTGGGTCCCAAGGTTCAGGCTCCCACCCATAAAACGTATGGTTCAAGCTGAAAAAATGCCCAATCTCATGGGTAAGTACCCTGATGTCGTTGGCATAGCTTTCGAGACATACCACCCAGTCGTTGCCCAGTGGCCCAGGCCCTGGTTGATAAAATCCGAGTGTGGTGCCACTGCCCGAAGACTCGATTTCGTCCACCAAAAAGATATTGATGGCATTGTATGCCCCCGGGGTCATAAGGTTGCTGATGGCATTGAAACCCTGGGTAGTGATTGAAGCATTGTAGATATTGGTGTTGTTGACGTACTTGAATTCTTTCAGGTAAAACTGGATGTCTTGGTCGGCGTAGTTTTCGTTCAACCTGCAAAGCGCCTGAAGCCCCGACCGCTCGGAAGCCCGTGAAGTGCCGTCAGATTTTGCGACGAGGTAAAAACGCACCGGCACGTAAGTGATGGCCTCCCGGTCACGCACAAAATCCCGCATTTCATTACGGTTATGTAGCATTTGGGCCATGATTTTTTGGCCTTCGGCAACAGTCACCCCGCATTTCGTTTGTGCTTGGGAGTTGGCAAGTGCAACCAATGTGACCAAAGCAGAAAAGCAAAGCCTTTTTAAATTAAACTTCATCATTGTTGAGTTTGAAATTAGCGTTAATTACTTTGATGCAAAGTTAGGAAAAAATCATGCCCCGTCTTGTCTTTGTCCCGTCAAATTCAGTTTGGATAGCTTCAAAAAATTCTACCTTTGCGCCGTTTTTCCAGCGTGTTGGGAGTTTGGCCTTTTGGCGTTTCGGGTAGAGCCTGCCCAAAACCCCAATTTGCAAACCATCAACCCGCATTTCACAACCAAAATAAAATCTAATAATGAGCAAAGTAACCGTGATAGGCGCCGGCAACGTAGGTGCTACCTGCGCCAACGTCATTGCCCACAAAGACATCGTGAACGAGGTCGTGCTGATTGACATCGTGGGCAACCTCGCCAAAGGCAAGGCACTCGACACTTGGCAGCAAGCCCCCATTGACAACTACAGCACCTACCTCAGCGGCGGCGACGACTATGCAGCCAGCGAAGGCAGCGAAATCGTGGTCATCACCGCTGGCGTGCCCCGCAAGCCCGGCATGAGCCGTGACGACCTCATTTCTACCAACGCCCGCATCGTGAACACGGTGACGGAGAACATCATGAAGCACAGCAAAGACCCCATCATCATCGTAGTGTCCAACCCGCTCGACGTGATGACTCTGGCTTGCTGGCGCTCCTCCGGCCTTGATTCCAGCAAGGTCTTCGGTATGGCTGGCACCTTGGACACGGCCCGCTACCGTGCCTTTTTGGCAACAGCGCTTGGCTGCTCGCCAAAGGACATCCAAGCCCTGCTGATGGGCGGCCACGGCGATACAATGGTGCCGCTGCCACGTTATACAACGGTTGCGGGTATCCCAGTTACAGAACTACTCGGTAAGGAAGAACTCGATGCCATCGTGCAGCGCACTGCCGTTGGTGGTGGTGAATTGGTGCAGCTCATGGGCACTTCCGCATGGTACGCTCCCGGTGCTGCCGCTGCGCAAATGGTGGAAGCCATCGTGCGGGACGAGAAGCGCATCTTCCCGGTTTGTGCCAAGCTCGACGGCCAGTACGGCCTCCACGACATCTTCCTTGGCGTGCCTGTGAAGCTCGGCAAAAAAGGTATCGAGCAAATCATCGAAGTGAAACTGAACGCCGACGAAATGGCGCTGCTGAATGGCTCTGCTGCTGCCGTGAAGTCTGTGATTGATGTTTACAACAATATGCAGCTTTGATGTAGTCGGGAACTTCAGTTCCCGATAAAAAATGTAGTCGGGAACTTCAGTTCCCGCTTTTATTCCATCGGGAAATAAATTTCCCGACTACAAAAAAAGCCCGGCGCTGCTGCACCGGGCTTTTTCTTTTGGTCAAATCAGCGTTCAATCATAACAACCAGCCCTGCGGCCACCCCGGCGGCGGCTGCCCATCAGGCCGGTGTCCAAGAAATTATAGGAAACCGTGACCCCGAGGATAAAGTACCAATCCTTATTGGCCTCATCGCCACGTTGTAGGCCCGTTTCCACGATGGCAGGTTCCCCGCTTTGCGTAAGCTCTCCCGTGCGGTTGCCCAGTGCAGCAGCCAGTTCGCCATTGCCCGCCAGCAGTACTGGGTAGGAAACATAGGCACCGCTCACATCATCGAGGTAGTCGGTGAGGGTAGGGCGGGCACCCAGTTCAAGGCCGAGGTTGATGCGGTCGGTCAGTGCGTATTTCACGCCAATACCGAATGGAATGGAGATGGTAAAGCGCTCGTAGGGGTCGTTGAAACCCGTCATGCCCTGGCCTTCGGTGCCGAGCGGCTGCAGTTCCTCCCAGTTGCCGAGGTAACGGGCCTTTGGGTTGAATTTTGCGCCAGCGACACCTACAAATATATAAGGTGAAAATGGTCGGGCCAACGCATAAGGCTGGTAGCCAAGTATATTGAACTCGCCAATTGCCGAAAACTCCAAAATGCTTGAACGGAAGCTGAGGTTGCGATTGCGCACGTAGTCGTCGTTGCGCACGTTGGCATCTTGGCCTGACACCCTGGCCCAGTTGAAGCCCAAGCGCAGCGCCAGCAAATGGTTGAAATTCTGACGCACGAATGCGCCCGCTGCCAGTTTTGTTTCCTTCATGTAAAGGTTGCCGGAATTGTTGGACAAGTCTCCGACATAGTTCGCACCGCCGAGCAGAATGCCCGCTTCCAAGTGCTGCGCCGACAGGGCAAATGGTAGCCCCACGATGGCAAGGATTTGAATGATTTTTTTCATAAAATGTTATCGTAAAATGCTGGACGGTTGGCGGTGGGACTCCGTTGGCCGTCCACCGTTTGCCGTTCGCCGTCTTTTAACGAAAATGCTTTGCCAAAACTTGCGCCATCTGCCCTTGAATTTCGAGGGCGGCCTCCCTGGCCTTTTCGGCAAAGTCGGTACCGTTGCCTGCAAAGATGATGCCCCGGGACGAATTAACCAGCAAACCAACCTGCTTGTTCAGGCCGTATTCGCAGACTTTTTCTAGTTCGCCACCCTGCGCACCGATGCCCGGCACCAGCAGGAAGTTGTCGGGAGCCACTTGTCGGATTTCCTTGAATTTTTCGGGATGGGTGGCACCTGTCACGAACATAAGCTGGTCGGGACTGCCCCAAGTCTGGGCCTTTTGCATCACTTTTTCATAAAGCGGCTCCGAGTCGTCTTGCTTCGCAAACTGAAAGTCAAAACTGCCCTTGTTGCTGGTCAAGGCCAAGAGGATGACCCATTTTCCATCGAAATCAAGGAACGGCTTCACGCTGTCCTCGCCCATGTACGGGGCCACGGTCACGGAGTCGAAGTTCATTTCCCCGAAAAAAGCCTTGGCGTACTGCGTGGAGGTGTTGCCGATGTCGCCCCGTTTTGCGTCAGCAATGGTGAAAATCTGGTCGGGAATCAGCCGCATCGTTTTCTCCAGCGTCTGCCAGCCCCGCCAGCCCAGCGATTCGTAGAAGGCCAGGTTGGGCTTGTAGGCCACGCAGAGGTCGTGAGTAGCTTCGATGATTTGGCGGTTGAACTCGTAAACCGGGT
>JALOMF010000309.1 GCA_025455635.1 Saprospiraceae bacterium
TGTGCCACAAAATAATGGTAACGCCTCGGCACTCCGAACATCTTGCCGTTTTCCCGCTTCACATACAAATTGGCCAATTCAGAGAGGATATTGGCCTTGCCCCGGAGCTTCCCCCTCGACTCGTCCACCACTAGCTCGTTTTTTTTCAGGTATTGCTCGCCTTTCGATTTATCGAGAAACTGGGTAGTATTGCAGCCACAAAGCAGCACAAATACCAAGAACGGAACAAAAAGAAGTCGAATTGGCAACATTTCACTTAGCTTTTCAACCATAACTGCGCTTTACAGATGAAATTATCCATCAACCAGTTAAAGTATCTCAAATCTTTGCAGGAGCGGAAATACCGCCAAAAATACCACAATTTCATCGTGGAGGGCGTGAAATTGGCGGCAGAGGTACTTTCATCTGGTAGCCTTCAAGTCGAAATGGTGGTTGCGCAAGCTGGCTGGCTGGAGGAGCATGGGCATTTGCTCCGCAATGTTGAGACGGTGGTGCCTGTGGAAGCAGGAGAATTGAAGAAAATATCACTGCTCACCACACCAAACCAAGTGCTGCTGGTGGCCAAGCAACCCGACTTGGCATTTGACAAAGCTGCCGTAAGCGCTGGAACCTCGCTCTTCCTTGACGATGTTCGTGACCCCGGCAACATGGGAACCATCCTCCGCATCGCCGATTGGTTTGGGGTAAAATGGGTTTTCTGCTCGCCGGACTGTGTGGAAGTTTTCAACCCGAAGGTCGTGCAAGCCAGCATGGGCGCTTTTCTGAGGGTAAAAAGCTTGGAAATTTCCTTTGAAGCACTCAAAGCGCAGTTGCCCGACCTTCCTGTTTATGGTACAGTGCTCGATGGTGCCTCAATTTTTTCAGAAAAACCTGTAAAGGCGTCAATCATCGCCATTGGAAATGAGAGCAAGGGCCTCTCTCCCGGCATTCAGGATTGCCTTACTCACCGGATTTCCATTCCGAAAGGGGAGGGTGGTGGCGCCGAATCGCTCAATGCCGCCGTGGCGACAGGCATAGTTTGCGCTTTTTTTGCCGCAGGCACCTAGGATTTTGTTTCACTTAAAATTCAGAATTACAGGAAGTCTAGCCTGAACGCCCTTCATGGTAAGCCAAGACTTCACCTGCCTGTAGTTCGGGTAAATAGCTTCCAGTTCCTTGGTCACGGCATGGCTACTGATGCCTTTTTCGCCGCCTTCCCCCGTCAGCTCGTTGATGAACTCTTGGATTGGGTCGGCTTGCCGAGGATATTCGTCAATGCGGTATTTATCGAGATTGGCCAGTTTTGCGGCTTCTGCAATGGCTTGGTCAATGCCCCCGATTTCGTCCACTAGCCCAATTTGAACCGCTTTTTCGCCAAGCCACACCCGACCTTGTGCAATCAGGTGGACACTGTCCTTGGACATGCCCCGGCCATCCGCCACCCGCTTCAAAAAAGTTTGGTAAATGGCCTCTGTGCCGTACTGCAACTGCGCAGCCTCTGCCGGTGCGATGTCGTAAAATGGGTTGACCCCGGTGCTGTGCTTGGTTGTTTTCACGGTATCCCAATGGATGCCAAGCTTTTCATCAAATAATTTCGAGGCATTGGGCATCATGCTGAACACCCCGATGGAGCCAGTGAGCGTGTTGGGTTCTGCCAAGATTTTGTCGGCGTTGCAAGCGATGTAGTAGCCACCCGAAGCAGCGTAATCACCCATCGAAACCACGATTTTTTTGCCAGCCGCTTTGGCCAGTTCAAGCTCTCGCCAGATATTTTCAGAAGCGATGGCGCTGCCTCCGCCTGAGTTTATGCGCAGCACGATGGCCTTCACTTTCTCGTCTTTGTTGATTTCACGCAGGAGTTTCACATATTTTTGGTCAACGATGGTGCCCCTTTGCCCTTCGTTCATGAGTATGTCGCCTTCGGCAAACACGAGGGCCACCCGGTCTTTCGCTTTGTAGTCTTTTTTCTTTGAAAAACTGCTGGCATAGTCTTCTAAGCTTACGGTGTTCACTTCGTCAGTGGCCTTCAGTCCCATCCTTTGGCGCATGGCTGCTATCACTTCATCCGCATATCCAGCCTTGTCGGCAAGCCCAAGTGCGACTGCATCGTCAGCTGTCCTGACTTTTAGTTCATCTGAGATTTCACGCAATTTCGCCATGTCCTGCCCCCTCGAAGCGGCAATGTCAGCCAAGAAGTTCCGGTAAACAGGCTCCAGGTATTCCCGCATCTGTAGGCGGTTGTTGTCCGTCATTTCGTTCAACCTGAACGGCTCAGTGGCGCTCTTGAAATCGCCAGCATAGAAGACTTCCATCTTCACGCCGATGCGGTCGAGCATGTCCTTGAAGAACGGCAGCATCGCAGAGAATCCGTGAAAATCTATGCTTCCAAGTGGGTTGACATAAACGGAATCCGCAACTGAGGCGAGGTAGTAAGCGCCTTGTGTGTAAAATTTTGAGTTTGAAAAAACGAACTTTCCGCTTTCCTTGAATTCAAGGATTGCCTTGCGCAAAGTTGACGCCGAGGCCAGCCCCATGCCCAGCCCCATTTCTGGGTTCAAGTAGATTCCCTTGATGTTCTCATCGGTGGCAGCGTGTTTCAAAGCCAGAACAATGTCATTCAGGCCAAGCACGTCTTCGCTTTTGAAGGCTAACGTACCTTGCTCAAGGTTGTTGGTTTGTTCAGGCACTGGGTTGCTGAACTTGAGGTGCAAGACAGTATTTTCTTTGACCTCCACGGTTTTTTCACCACCGCTTCCGGCCAATGCGCCGAGAATTACGAAGCCAATGAAAAACATTGCAACGAGGGCAAGCGCCATGCCCAGGCAAGAGGAGAGTATATTTTTGAGGAATTGGTTCATGTCAATCTTGTGTTGATGAAGTCAGTATTTTTCGCTGCCGAAAATTTTCTTTTGCGCAAACTGACTTTCTAAAATGATTTGGAACAGGAATTTCAACAGCTACTTCAACAGCGAAGCTATCTTCCAGTTTTTCCACATACATATATTATAGATGAAAAGGTTTTTTGAAGATACCAACCTCGCCTTCCTTGGGATGAAACTACTTCTCAGGCAGAAAAACCTCTGCCATCATGCAGCGGGCACTGCCGCCCCCGTAAGTCTCAATAGTGGGGATGGGGGAAGACAAAATATTGGTATGCTTGCGGATTTGGCCGATTTGATGGTGGTCGAGGGAGTCGAATGCTTGGCCAGACATGACCGAAAAAGTTTCTCCTTGGGTGTTGCGAACCTGAAGCATATTGCCCGCAAATTTGAGCATTTGCTCCAAGGATATTTCGATGATGTCCTTTCCGGTAGCCGCAAATTTGTTGCGCAACATTTCCTCTTCAATCTCGCTTTGAACCGAGTCCAAGCAAATGACGACAAAAGTCTCGCCCAGGGCCATCATTACGTTCGTGTGGTAGATTTCCATGCCGTTGTTGTCCACTGCATGGAAGGGCACGGCGGTATAACCCATTAATTTACAATACCTTAGGAGCAAATCGTGATGGGTGCGTGGGCTAAGGCATGCGTAAACCAGCTTGTTGGGGCGGTCAATAATCATGCTGCCCGTGCCTTCGAGGTACTGGTCAATGTCTTCGTATTCCTGCAATTGGATTTTTTGCTCAACCCTGAACCGCTCTTGAATGCTGCGGATGATGTCGTCCCTGCGCTCCAACCTACGTACAGGAGCGTACATGGGATAGGTGACGATGGTGCCATTTTGGTGGAAAGTCACCCAATTGTTGGGGAAAACGGCATCGGGTTTCATGGGGCGGTTGGTATCCTCGGCCACGATGACATCTACCCCTGCCGAGCGCAAGGATTCAACAAAAGTGTCGAATTCTCCCAGCGCCTTTTTTCGAATATCCGAGACGGTCAGGCTACCATCGTTTGTCTGAAAAGCATTGCTAGCGGCGGTTTCTTCGTTGAAGCCAAAATTGGAGGGCCGCACCATTAGGATATGGGAAGTGGTTTGTGCAGTTTCTTTAAGCATCATGAGTCGTTAGGTATTTGGGGGCAAAGAACCAGTTTTTTGAATAAAAATTCTGTGAATGCATTGATTTGATTGCAGATTTTTACGCTCGGAGTATCTCTTTGCCACAGGGCTAACTCGACCATGCTTTCTAACTAACTTTGCTCCTGTTCATTTTTTTATAAAAACGCAAACATGTCTGACATTTTCAGCAAATTCAATCCGCTCGGCATTTCGAGTCGCCACAATGTGGCTCAAAAAATATTGATTGCAGCCATTTGGCTGTTTCTTGGCGCAGTGCCCAATGATTTGAAGGCCCAAGCACCAAATGGCTGGCCGCTCTTCGAGCAAGTTGATTTTGGAAAGAAATTTTTCAAAAACTACGGCATGTTCTTGCCTTGGCCAAAAAACTTCGAGGCCATTGAGAAGTGGAGCGGCAAGGAAATCATGCTCTCTGGTTATATCATCCCCACTGCTGACGCTCCCGGTTACGAAGGGCTGATTCTTTCAAAATTTACTTACAGCCAGTGTTTTTTTTGCGGAAAAGCCGGCCTAGCCACCGTGGCCGAGGTGGTCATGAAGAAACCAATGAAGGACTATAAAATTGACAAACCGTATGTTTTCAAGGGCAAGTTGCAGCTGAACGAGGACGACCCGGATAGGCTTATCTTCATTTTGACCGATGCTGAATTAATGGATATGTAGTATTGTTTTTTAAGTGAATATTGTAGTGGTAAAAACTTACGTGGTGTCAATTTGATTTACACAAAATAATATGCGTATTTTTAGTTGAAAATATCGCTCGGAAAAAATTTGTTGCTACCTTGCAGGCTGAAACCAATTTTTTCACCACAAAACATTTTTTTTCTATGAGCAAATTTGATGAAATGATGGCGAAATACGCTGCCGAGCTGGGTAGCACAGGCAAGAGCGCTGTCGATGCAGACCAATTAACTAAAGTCGCCAAAGGTCTCGGCCCTTCTATCTACCTGAAGGATGCCTCTTTGGTTTCTTGCACTGACCAAACAGAGTTGGACAGGGTTAAGGCCAATTTCTTGACCAAGAAGCTAGGCATGACGGACAACGCCGCCATGGACGCTGCCATCAAGACCGTCTGCGCTGAATACAACTCCAAGCAGAGAATGCGTGCTGTATTCTATTACATGTTGCTCAAAAACTTGGGCAAGTCACTGTAAACACTGATGAAATCAATTAAAGAAGCCCGACAGTCAACCGACTGTCGGGCTTTCTTTTTTGTGGGCATTGAATTTTTTAGCTAGGACAATAGGCGACAAGCGGCTCAAAACCGGACGATTTTCAACCCATTTTGGCTGGCCATGTACCGCCGGATAATCCGCCTTACTTCAGGGTTGTTTTCTTGTGGTTCGATGGATTCCATCAGCCCCTCTATGTCGTTGGCGTTCAGCTCTTCCAAATCCACAAAGCCGTAGCCTCGGTATTCGCCAGCTTCAACGAGCACGACCGCATTTTCCGAAGGTGTCCGGCCCTTGTCAATCAGGAAAAAATTATCGGACAGCAAGTGGTCATCAAGTGCAAGCAACGCAGCGCTGGCCCTTTCGTTGTAAACTTGGGGGCTTTCCTCGCCCAAGCACGCCCCAAA
>JALOMF010000310.1 GCA_025455635.1 Saprospiraceae bacterium
CACCGAAATCCACATTGACCTGCGCCCCGAAGAGGAGCGGGCCAAAATCCCTGGCGAAGCCCTTGTGAACAAGGACAATCCACGGGTCAGCGAAATTTGGAACAACGTGTTTATCCAGTTCAACCGAAAGGCCGATGGTTCCTTAGAGGAACTGCCCGACAAGCACGTGGACACGGGCATGGGCTTCGAGCGCCTCACGCTCGTCATCCAGGGCAAGTACAACACCTACGACACCGACATCTTCACGCCCATCATCCAATTCGTTGAAAATGAGAGCGGTATAAAATACACGGGGCAGTACCCAGACCTGTCGGCCCCTTCATCCCTCATCCCTCATTCCTCATCCCTGATGAGTGACATCGCCATGCGGGTCATCGCCGACCACATCAGGGCGGTGAGCTTCACGATTGCCGATGGGCAATTACCTGATAATGGCGGCGCTGGCTACGTAATCCGCCGCATCCTGCGCAGGGCAGTGCGCTACTACTACTCGTTTTTGAACATCAAAGAACCGTTCCTCTACCGCATCGTGCCGATGCTGGCCGACCAGTTCGCCAATGTGTTCCCAGAGCTTAAAGCGCAGCAAGAGCAGGTTGCCAAAATCATCCAGAGCGAGGAGAAATCGTTCTTGAACACCCTTGAAAATGGCCTTCGCCGCTTCGCAAACTTGACCGTCAAGGACGGCGTCATTGCTGGCGACGAAGCATTTGAACTCTACGATACTTTTGGATTCCCGATTGACCTCACCCGCCTCATGGCCGAGGAAAAGGGCTGGAGCGTGGACGAAAAAGGCTTCGAAAAAGCCATGCAAGCTCAAAAAGAGCGGGGCCGAGCCGATGCCGAAAAGACCGTTGGCGACTGGACCATCCTCGCCCCTGGTGACGTGGAGTTCGTCGGCTACGACCAGTTGGAGGTGCGCAAATCGCAGGTGTTGCGCAGCAGAACCGTAAAAACCAAGAAAGGCACGGAGCATCACATCGTACTTAGTCGTACGCCATTTTATGCCGAAAGTGGCGGCCAACACGGTGACTCTGGCTGGATGGAGTTCGGTAACTCGGAGCGCATCGCCGTGCTCGATACCGTGAAGGAAAACGACCTGACCGTTCACATAGTGGAGCGTTTGCCGAAGGAAATCAGTTCCAATGTGGAAGCTAAAGTGGATGCCACCAAGCGTCAATCAACGAGCGCCAACCACACGGGCGCCCACTTGCTACACGCCGCATTGCACAAAGTGCTCGGCAACCATGCCCTTCAAAAAGGCCAGGATGTGGACGACAATCGCCTCCGCTTCGACTTCTCGCACTTCGAGAAAGTGACGGACGAGCAGGTGCGGGAAATAGAGGCCATGGTGAACGGTAAAATCCGGGAAAACATCGCCCTCGAAGAAGTGCGCAACATGCCCATCGAGGACGCCAAAAAACTCGGCGCCATGATGCTTTTTGGGGAGAAATATGGTGAGACCGTCCGGGTCATCACCTTCGACAAGGACTTCAGCCAAGAGCTTTGCGGGGGCACACACGTTGCCGCTACGGGCGAAATCGGCTTGTTCAAAATCGTGAGCGAGAGCGCTGTGGCCGCTGGGGTGCGACGCATCGAGGCAGTGACCGCCGCCAATGCCGAGCAGTACTTCCTCTCGCAAATCGAGGAACTGGACGAAATCAAGGCACTGCTGAAAGGCGCACAGAACCCCGCCAAGGCCATCACCGCCTTGCAGGACGAGGTGAAGTCCCTGAAAAAGCAGGTCGAGCAGATGGTACATGAGCAGGCTGGGGCCATCAAAGCCCAATTGAAAGGTCAGTTCGAGGAATTAAACGGCGTGAAGTTCCTTGCCGCCAAGCTGCCCCTGCAAGATGCCAACGCAGTGAAAACCCTCGCCTTCCAACTAGAACAGGAAGTCGGCAACTGCGTCATCGTCTTTGGCCTCGAAAGCGATGGCAAGCCGCAAATCATGGTCTCCGTGAGCAAGGAACTCACCGACCGGTACAACGCCGGGAACATGGTCAGGGAACTGGCCAAGGACATCCAAGGCGGCGGCGGCGGGCAGCCGTTTTTTGCCTCAGCAGGGGGGAAGGATGCGAGTGGGTTGGAGAAGGCGGTGAGGAGGGCGAAGGAGTTGGTTTGAGTTTTTGGGCAAGAAACCTTAGTTTTGTTTACTGTTTCAAAAAAAATCAAATCATGCAAACTGCCGCAAATATTCCTTCAACATTGACCAATCTCCAATTGGAATTGCTAAAATTGTATGCCTTGCAATTGTCCAATGATGACCTTATAGAAGTGAGGCGAATGCTGGCAAAGTTCTTTTATAAAAAGATGGTAGAAAGTGCCAACAAGGATTGGGAAACCAAAGGGTATTCTCCTGAAATCATGGACGAGTTGCTAAAGGCATCCGCCAAATGAAGGTCGTTCTTGACACCAATATTTTCGTTGCAGGATTGTCAACTTTCTCCAACCAGCATTGGGTCGTCGAGGCGTTTATGGTAGAGCGTTTCGACCTCGTGGTTTCGCATGACATCCTGTTGGAGTACGAGGAAAAGCTGCTCGAAAAATACAACCCTTCAACGGTTTATTATTTCCTGAAACTGATTGAGAAGTCGGTCAACGTCCAATATGTCCACGTCTATTTCCACTGGAAATTGTTGAACAAGGATGCGGACGACAACAAGTTTGCGGATGCGGCCTTTGCATCCAGTGCTGAATTTCTTGTAAGTGAGGATGCCGGGTTCAGGGTGCTCAAGCGGCTTGATTTTCCGAAAATCAGTGTTTTGAAAATGGCGGAATTCAAAAAAGTGCTTGGTTACTGAAAAAGGAACGGCTATCGGTCTCCACATTTGGAACATGGTCAGGGAACTGGCCAAGGACATCCAAGGCGGTGGCGGTGGGCAGCCGTTTTTTGCTTCGGCAGGAGGGAAGGATGCGAGTGGGTTGGAGAAGGCGGTGAGGAGGGCGAAGGAGTTGATTGGCTAACTAACACACGGCATTAATAGAAAAGTCAGCCAAACTTGACATGGTTATTGAATAAATGGGTATGTCATTTACCATTTTTCATGTTATACCATTTTTTATAAATAATCCATTTTGCCCAAACCCAACGTCCGTTTTTCTTGCATTGGTATTTTTACTTTTAACAACTTCATGCCTAAAGAAGAACAGGTCTCATCTTGAAAAAGAGGGCACAACCTTGACGATAAAGAACGATAGTATTTTACTATTGCAGTCAATAGACACAAGCGGTATGACAGTTTTTGAAGTATATCATCACAGAATTTCCAGCAAAACACTCAGAAAAAGGGAAGTTTACTTTCCAGATGGCAGTCCTGTCATCTTGGAGTATTTTGACTATTCAGGACGTTTAAATGGGGTGAGAAGAGAGTACTATGAGAATGGTTATCTAAGTACTGAGGAGCATTATCGGAATGGCATTAAGCATGGCCGTTTTCGTTACTTTCATCCAAACGGACAAACTTATTGGTCAACAAATTTTGAAGATGGAAAGGCTCATGGAGGTGATACATCATGGACAAAGGAGGGTATTGTTAAGGAAATTTTCAATTTTGACCATGACCTGGTGATTGATACTGGTTTCATATTCAATGTCAATGGTAGGGATTCCATCCATTACTATTTCAAGAATGGAAGCGTGATGGATTCAACTGTATTCAGATGAGAAGAAGTTTTCAAGAATCCTAAAACGAAAATCTTTCCACCACCTCCACCACCCTCCCCAGCATCTCCTCCGTAAAATCCAAATGCGTCACGAACCTTACCGCAGCTATGCAAGAATCAAGCTGCCGCCAAATCCACCATTCGCTGGGCTTCGTGCGACTGAAAAACATAAACGATGTCTGACTTTGGGATGCCACGTTCTTCGAGTTCATCCGCAATACGGACATCAAGGCCGTTTTTCCAGACACGTACCTTCCCGTTCTTGATGTCAAAATGTAGTTCGATGATGTAAACGAACTTTTTGTCCTGCATCCACCCGGCAGTGACCAATTGGAAGCGGTTGTTTTCCCGGTCTGCGATAACCTGCATCTCGATGCCTGGTATTGGTTGTCCGAAATTGGCGTATTCCTCCAAGTAGGCAATCAGAATCTGTTGGTATTTTTTCACTTTTTCCATTTGACAATGATTTCAGCAGCGGTGTCAACGACTAAGACTGGAATGTTCTTCAATTCCAAAATTCGCACCACATAAGGCATTTCAAAGTACTCATCCCATGCAACAAGGCTGGTGGCCAAAACCACCATTCTTTGCGGTTCAAAATCAGCCACGGCGAAGCGATAGCTGTCGAATTGCCCAAGTGCTTCGTAAAATTCAATATTGAAATCGCCTAAAAAGCTTTTGATTTCAACAGCAATTTTTTCAGTCCCACGGGACGCCGCAATGACACGTTCAGCACCTAAGTCAGGTAGATACGTCTTGCCTTCCCAAATGACTTTATATGGGTCAGCGGTTATCTGCCAGCCATCTTTTTCCAAGGCCGACCGAATGGGAACATGAATGATGTCTTTTTTTGGCATGGTTGCAGAGGTTCATGTTTGCAAAAATAAGAAAATTGATATTTCAGATTTAAAAACAAGCTTAAACCATTAGCTCAAATCTTTCTATCACCTCCACCACCCTCCCCAGCATCTCCTCCGTCAAATCCAAATGCGTCACGAACCGCACCCTTGCTGGCCCGAAAGCCTTAGCCATCACCCCTTTTTCCTCCAATTTTCACAATAAATCCGAAGCCGTGGGCGGCGGCACGCGGTCGAAGGTGACGATGTTCGTCTGCACGGGGCGCACGTTGGCCCAGTTTTGCTGGTGGAATGACTCCCCCCCTACCCCTACCCGTTGGTTGTTATTCGGTAGCCTTTCCAAATTGTTATCAAGGGCGGAATTGCCCGCCGGAGCCAAGTGGCCAGCCTGTCACATTCCGTTCACATCGTGCTGATAAAAATAGTTTTTACAAATTAATTTTATTGTAATGTTTGGCATCAAATATGCGAAGGGTAAGCAGGACAAAAAGTTTGAAGGACACACCCTGTTTCACACACTGATACCCAATGCAAATTTCCCCCGTTATTGACGACAGGCGCAGCCTTGAGCAGTTCAGGCACCTGCTTTTTCACCTGCAAATGGAGTGTGGCTCCATCCACCAGCTCTTCAGTTTTTTCAAAGAAGAGGCCAGTTTCCAGCACTTTGATGCGCTCAAGGCACTCGACCCTAATTTGATGCCGCAGTTGCTGGCACGGGAGCATGTGCTGGAGGCCCGCCGCTCCGAGTCCACCGACAAGGCGCTTGAGCACCTTCGCACTGCCCTCGAACTTGACCCGCAGTGCCCCGAAGCTTGCCTCGAACTAGCCGGACTGGCCACCACCGCCGAAAGTGCCATGATGTGGTACCAACGCAGCATGGATGCTTCTGCCAAGTTGCTTGGCCCTGAAATGCTTGCCGACCTGATGGATGATTTCAAACTGAACCCTTGGAAACAGGTCGAAACGCACACTTGGTTCAAGGCCAAGGTTAGCCTTTCCGAAAAGCTTTTTCGAAACGGCTACT
>JALOMF010000010.1 GCA_025455635.1 Saprospiraceae bacterium
GGCCTGTGCTAAATGGCAAAGCCCCAGTATTTGCAATTATTTCCGGCCTCCAAAATCTTATATCTTAAATCGTCTATCTTATATCTTAAATCCCTGTCTGACGGCAGTCAGGAAATCCCAGCCATTAAATTTAAGGCAATAATAAACACCGACCCGCCCCCTTCCCTTTCTTCCACGCTCACCCGCCCGCCGTGCTGCTCTACCACGCTCGCCACGTAGCTCAAGCCCAGTCCGTGGCCTTTCGCATTGTGCACATTCCCAGTGGGCACCCGATAGAACTTCTCAAAAATCCGTTCCCGATGCTCCGGGGCAATGCCGATGCCACGGTCGGCCACTTCCAGCTTAATTTCATTCCCTTCGGAAAACAGTCGAACCGCAATTTCTGGCTGGCCGGGGCTGTATTTCAGGGCGTTGTCCAGCAGGTTGTAAACGACGCTGGTGAGGTGGAGGCGGTCGCCTTTCAGCATGAAATTGTCGCCCGTGGCTACGTAGCTCACCTGTGCGCCTTGGTGCTCGAACTGCAACCGCATGGAAGCCAGTACCTCCGATACAATAGCCTGAAAATCAATAGTTTCGAGGTGAAGCACAGGCGCTGTTTTCTCAAACAACGACATGCGCAGCACCTTGTCCACGAGTAGGCTGAGGCGGTTCAATTCGCTTTTGCTGATGTCGAGGTATTCCCGGGAGCGGTCGGGGTCACGCATGGCGTCGAAATTGCGTAGCGCCTCGATGGCCACGCCGACGGTGGCGATAGGCGTTTTAAGCTCGTGCGTCACGTTCTGGATGAAGTCATTTTTCAAATCAGTGAGCCGTCGCTGGGCTTGCAGGTTTTTGAAAACGGTGAAAAACGCCAGCGAAACGCAACCGAAAAGGCCGAGCGAGAACAGCAGTTCCGGCCAGATTTTTTTAAAGATATAGCCTTGATAATCAGATAGTTCGGCCACATATTTGTCGCCGCTGGCGAGGTCGGTGTAGCTCCCGGAACGGAAGCCGATTTCATTGCCGACCGTATCGCTTCCGAGCCGCACGATTTCGTATTCCACGGGCAGTTTGGCCCTGCTCATGGAGGCGGAGAAATTGGAGTCCACCATTGTCCAGAGCGCCGGGTTTTGCTTGCGAAAAAGCAGGGAGTCCAAGCCATTTTTTTCGTCGGTCATGGCCACAATCATGGACAAAGAGCCGGACATTTCCGCTTCGCTGTCGCCCGTTGATTTGGCCATTATTCGAATATTGACGTTAGAATCTGCTTCATTAAAACGCAGCTTTTCTTCGTTGATATAGGTCAGGACTTTGAGCGAATCGTCTTTCGGGTTGCCCGGCAATTGGAACCTGAACTCGTGCCGAACCGAATCACCCTGGCCCATGATGTTATGGGTCACCAGCCGGTCCATCATGTCCCCCTCCACGCCACGTATGCTGTTGATGAAGAGGAAGCCCGTTTCTTTTTTCAGCGCCAGCACTTCGTCGTCCCAGCTTTTTTTCAAAAAAAGCACGAGGAAGCCCGCCAACAGCACGAGGCTGGTGGACATCAACACGATGGAAAACTGGTGGCGATTGAGCTTCATGCAACAAAGTTAAGGTGCTTTGCAACAGCCCGCACAGTGCATTAACCTTAATTAACCTTAGACTAAGGTTGGTTAACCTAGTTTCGGAAAAGCATGGCCTAATTTTGCAGCGTCATTCTTCGCAATTAAACGCAGTGATTAAATCGGTTTTAATTCCAAAAATCCTTTATTTACTGCTATTCACCAATTAAATTAAAATCATGAAACGCATTATTTTATTAATTGCCGCTTTAATCCCAATGGCTTTGTTTGCGCAGCAAACCGAAGGCGAAATCACCTACACAGAAAGCATAAAAATGATGCTCGACTTCGGCGATGGCCCCGAGGCGGAAGAGATGAAAAAAATGGTTCCGCCGACGCAGTCGTTCCCGAAAACACTGTACTTCAATGCCAATTCCTCGCTCTATACCGACAAGCCCGGCACCGAGGATGAAAGTGAAATGGAAACCGAGAACGTAACCAGCGAGGGCACGCTTCAAGTCAAAATCCAGCGGCCCGACAACAAGTTTTACCGTGACATTGCCGAAGGCACCACGCTCGAAAGCCGGGAGTTTTTCGGCAGGTACTTCCTAATCAAGGACAAAGCGAAGCCTACTTCGTGGAAAATGACGGGCGAACAAAAGAAAATGCTCGGTTATGTTTGCCAAAAAGCCATGATGCAAGTGGACAGTGCCACGTCGTTGGTGGTTTGGTTCACGCCACAAATCCCCGTCAGCACTGGCCCCAGCATCTATGCCGGGTTGCCGGGCCTCATCCTCGAATTTGACATGAACAACGGCCAGCGCACCATGGTGGCCACCCAGGTGGCGTTCAAAAAACTGCCAAAGGACGCCCTCGTCAAACCCAGCAAGGGCAAGGAAATGACGATGGAGGAGTTCAAGGTCATCGAAGCCGAAAAAATGAAGGAGATGGGGATGGAAATGGGCGGCGGTGCGCCGGGGACGATGAAGATGATTATTCGGAATTGAGCCTAAATACAAGGGCCGACCTTGTGGGTCAGCCCTTGTATTTACTTGCCGTTTTTCTTAGTAGGCGGTTTTCGAGTCGTCTTTTTCTTCGGGGTCGAAACGGGCGGAACAGTCGTTTGCTCAAGTTTCCGCTTGATGCTCAAAATGGATTCCACCGTTTCGCCACTGATAACAGAAATTCGCTCGATGGAATAAGTCCCGTCAAGCAGCATGCCCGTGATGAATTTTTCAGCGGTTTCTTGTTGGCCCTCTTCACGGCCTTGTTCAAGTCCCTGCTTATACAAGCGGTCGTTCTCGATTTTTCCGATTACGTCTTCGATAGTCAATGGCATAGCTTCCAAGGATTTAACGGTTAATGGCTGCAATTTACGAAGGTTTGACAAACGTTCCAACTGGTTCACCAATTGCTGAAACTTGTACTGGTTGCCCGAAAGTTCCTGCAGTTTCTGCAAAACCGATTCGATGACCGATGCAGGTTCTTGCTCCCCAAAATCGGACAAGATGGCCAACATGACAACCTCCGGTATTTGCGATTTCAAGAAGATTTCGACTGGCACGTTCTTCACCACGATAACATCAAAGCTGGTTTCGAGGTTGAGTTCCTTGATGGATTTTGGGTACCACGGCTTCTTTTTGTTGCCGAGGAAAAACACGACCTGCCGCACCTCCAGCCCATACTTGTTGCGCAGCAAGGCTCGCTCCAAAAGCATCCAGCTTCGCCTATCTTCTTCCTTTACCTGAAACTCAGCATGGAAGATGCAGGCCTGGTTGGAGTCCTTGAAAACCAGTTTTTTCAAATAATCGGCTTCCTGCTCTCGGGTCACTTGGAGCTTGTCCTTCAACTCTTCCGTTTCGCCCCAGGGCAAATGCAAGAGCGAGACGGCCAATTCGGGTACTACCCGCTCAAAAATCTCTTTGAAAATGCTGTCATAGGGTTTTGCCATAGTATGTTCCTTGTGGTCATGGCTTTGTCGCCTTCGGCAAATTTGGTGAAAAGCCCTGACCACACAAACCCCTGAAAACCAATATTTTAATCACCTATATTCAAATGTCCAGCAATGAAAACTAAATACCCGATTGTTTTAATCCTACTGTTTTTATCCAATTTATTCTTCGCCCAAAAGGCCACCGACCTCACGGGCCTCGTCACCGATTCCACAGGCACGGGCCTGCTCGCCGCCACCGTTGTTTTGATGGAAAAAGCGGACTCCACCCTCTCCGCCTTCGCCATCACGGAGGCCGATGGGCGGTTTTTGGTGAGGAAGGTGGCCCCCGGCGACTACCTGCTGCAAGTCAGTTTTGTCGGCTATGAAACCCACTGGCAACCATTGCAGATTCCCTTCGGGAATGACAAAAATGACCTTGGCCAAATCACCCTCGCACCCGCCTCCGCCACCCTCGACCTCGTGGAAGTCACCGCCGACCGGGTGCCGCTCAGGATGCAGGGCGACACCATCAATTACAACGCCGCCGCCTTCCGCACGCAGCCCGGCGCCGTGGTGGAAGACCTTTTGAAAAAACTGCCCGGCGTGGAGGTGCAGGCCGACGGCACCATCAAGGCGCAGGGCGAGACCGTCCGGAACGTCTTCGTGGATGGCAAGGAATTCTTCGGCAACGACCCGCAGGTGGCCACCAAAAACCTGCCTGCCGATGCCGTGGACAAGGTGCAGGTCTATGACAAAAAATCGAAAATGGCCGAGTTCACGGGCATCGAGGATGGGCGGGAGGCCAAGACCATCAACCTCACGCTGAAGGAAGGCCACAAAAACGGTTATTTCGGCAATGCCACGGCGGGCGGCGGCACCGACGAGCGCTACCAAAGCCGCTTCAACCTCAACCGTTTTTCCCAAAAAAGCCAGCTATCGGCCATCGGCATGGCGAACAACAACAACCAAGCGGGCTTCAGTTTCAACGATTACATGCAGTACATGGGCGGCCTCGGCAGCTTCATCGGTGCGGGCGGTGGCGGTGGCGGCAGCCGCAGCGTACGCATGTCCTTTGATTTGGGGCAAACGGGCATACCCCTCGAAGGCGGCCAGATTGACGGACTGCTGAGCACTTGGGCAGGCGGCCTTAATTTCAACCGGGAGTTTGGCAAAAAAACCAAGCTGCAATCGAGCTATTTCGTGAGCAAAATACGCAACGACATCGAGCGCAGCACTGTGCGGCAAAACCTACTCGGCGACCAAAGTTTCCGCTCCACCGACCTCGAAAACACCCGTAGCGAGAGCATCAACCAACGCTTCAACCTTTCGCTGGAGCACCAACTAGACAGCGCTTCCGACCTCTCCTTGCGGAGCAGCCTAGCCCTCGGCGATGCCAACTACAACAGCACCGGAACGGGCCAAACCTTTAGCAGCGACGGTTTTTTGGAAAATGAAAACAGCCGTGACTACCGCTCCTCCGGCCAGCGGCTCGACCTCACCAATTCGGCCAACTACCGACGCCGTTTTGGCAAAAAAGGCAGGGCGCTGGTGCTAGACGCCTCGCTGAACCTGGGGCAAAACACGCAGGACGGACGGCTTGCTTCGCAAACGAGTTTCCTTCGGAATGACGAAGACAACGTGCAGCTCAACCAGCGCCAACAAACCACGGACGATGCCCTCAGCTATGGCTTCGGCGCTTACTATACCGAGCCGATTGGCAAGGGAAAATACCTCGAATTCAGTGCCTCCCGGCAAAACTACGCCAACGAAACGGGCAAGGATTTCTACGATATTGGCCCCAGCGGCGAGGCACAAAACGACCAACTCAGCAACCATTTCAAGCGGGGCTACCTGTACGACCGCACCGGGCTGAACCTGATGGTGAACCGCAAAAAATGGAACCTGACCACGGGCAGCGCCCTCCAACGCTCCTCGCTCGAAGGCCAGCAACGGGGCGAGTCCGAGGCGCTCCAGCGTAGCTTCACCCGGCTGCTGCCCAGCCTGTTTTACAATTATGAAATGGGCATTGGGAAGAATTTCAGTTTCGAGTACCGGACGGAGCTGCGGGAGCCATCAACAGAGCAATTGCAGCCGCTGGTGGACAATTCCGACCCGCTGAACCTCTACGTCGGCAACCCGAAACTGCAACCGGAATACGCCCACAACATCAGCACCCAGTTCATGCGCTTCGACCAGTTCACATTTACCAGTTTCTTCGCAAACCTGGAGGCCGAGTACGTCAAGGACCGCATCACCAATGCCAGCTCCGTGGACTCGCTTTTCCGCCGCACCGTGCGCCCGGTGAACGTGAAAAACGACCGCTCGGTGCGAGGCTATCTGGATTTCAGCACGCCGCTGAGGCCGCTGAAAACGACCGTCCGGCTGAATTTGAGCAGCAACTGGAGCCGGGGCATCCTCTTCGTGAACGACCTGGAGAACAGCACCGACCGCCTCACCAGCGGCATTGACCTCTCGTTCAGCAACCGCAAAAAGGAGCATTTCGACGCCACCATCGGCGCCCGGCTGAGCCATAACCGCACCACCTACTCGGAGTCCGAGGCACTGAATCAGACCTACCTGAACCGCCGTTTCTACGCCGAGGCCAGCGTTTATCCCAACCAAAATTGGGAGTTCGGGAGCAAGTTCCGCTACACGGTCTATTCCGACGAAAACTTCGGCGGCGAGCAGGTCGTGCCGCTCTGGGAGGCCAGCATCAGCAGGTATTTATTGAAAAACAAACGGGGCAAGCTCACCCTTTCCGCCTTCGATTTGTTGAACAAAAACCTCGGCATCCGCCGCAACAGCGAGCTGAACTATATCGAGGAGCAGCGGATAAGGTCGCTGGGCAGGTACGTGATGCTGACCTTTGCGTATTCGATTCGGGGATTTGGGAAGCAGGGGGGGATTACGATTGATTTGAATACGAGGGAGGTGGATTGATTGTAGTCACATCACCCCACCAAAAACACCACCGGCCTTTTATCCAGCCCCGTCGGCGGCGTTTTCCGCCACTCCCCGATGCTCTTCGTTTGCACAAACTGCGTTACCAGCGTCAAATCGGCGGCGACGCAAAACTTGGTGCCGGGCTGTAAGACCTTCAAAGCCTGCTCGATGATGGCCTTGTTGCGGTAGGGCGTTTCGATGAAAATCTGGGTTTGGTGGTGCTTGGAGGCGAGCAGTTCCAGCCGCTTGAGGTCGTCGGCGGGGGCCTTGGCGGAGAGGTAGCCGTGGAAGGCGAAGGATTGCCCGTTCATGCCACTGGCCATCAGCGCCAGCAGAATGGACGATGGGCCAACGAGCGGCACGACTTCCACGCCCTTACGGTGGGCAATTTCGACCAGTTTTGCGCCAGGGTCGGCGACGCCGGGGCAGCCTGCCTCGCTCAACACGCCGAGGTCATGGCCTTCCAGCGCGGGTTTCAGCAGTGCTTCCAGTGCCACGGCGGGCGTGTGTTCGTTCAGTTCTTCGATTTGGTAGTCGGAAATGGGCTTGGGCGGGTTCGTGGCCTTGATGAAATGGCGGGTCGTCTTCGCCCGTTCGGCCACGAGGTAGGTCAGGCGGTGCAGGGTTTCCACCAAATATGCGGGGATGGTTTCGAGGGCGTCGTCGCCGAGCGGGCAGGGGATGAGGTAGAGTTTGCCGGGCTGGTTCATCGTTTACTTGCAGAGCGCCAGCGAGTAAAGGTCAAAAAAGAAATGCGGGGGCACGTCGTTGAACTTTCGGCTGAACTGCAGGAAATTTGGAAACGGTGCAAACTTCAGTTCGCCGATGTAGCGGTACAGCGTCTTGTAAATCTCGGCGTTGTTCAATATCCGACCGGAGAGGTTCAGGGGCTGCTGCGCCGGGTCTAGGTTGTGCTGGTTGTAGGTCAACAGGATGTAGTAAAGCACGTCACCTGCGGTCTGGTATTTAAAAGAGTTGGAAAAAACCAGGTTCTTTTTTTCAAAAAGCGAAATATAAACGCTGTTTTGCGTGAAATGGGCGAACAGGTTGTGCGTTCGCTCCTCGTTAGCTGTTTTGCGGCAGCCAAGCAGGAAGGGCGTGGCGTTGTTGTAAAACTTGGCGGTCGGGAACTGCTTTTTCAGCACAGCCATCAAGGCAGCGTCGGTTGGGTAAAGTATTTGCAGCGCCAGCTCTTCCACCTCATCGTTGTGTATGCCCTCCGGCTTGGCGTCGCTCATCAATTCCGTGAAATACGTGGTCTTTTCGTACTCGTTGTACAGGCGGGCGGGCACCAGCACGGGCTGTACGTCGGGCATCGTTATTTTTACCCTTCGGAACAGGTAGCCCAACAGTTCTTCCCTGGCGAAAATCTTCTTGAGTTCATCGGTGAGGCTGAACGCCTCGTTGGCAGGCGGTACCGTATAAGGGATTGACCGCAACAACTGGGCTTCGTTGTTGTTGGTGTCAAATGCGAAATAAACCAAACTGTCCATCCCGATTAGGATGGACAGTTGGTAGGCAGTTGACAATTTCTTGTTGAAATCTGATTCGAGGATGTCGTAGCTCACTCCCAGGTTCCAGTTAAGAGGGGCTTGCTCAAGTCGCCAAACTTTATCTTCTTCTTCGGGTCGTACTTTTCATCGTACTTCTTGAACTTGGCATCTTTGAACTGCGCCATGAATGTTGCATAAGTGGTACCGACCTCGACCACATCTACCAACGCTGACTGGTAAGTCACCGTGTCGGCCTTGATGTCGAATTTTGCACCATCGCCATAAGGCACGACGTCAATTCCTTCTAAGTCAATGCCTAATGCAGTAATAGAGTCAATGGCAGACACATAGGATGTGTCGTAAGTGATTTTTTTGTTGTTGACATCATCGGCATCACCTTCGATATTCACGATGGTAAACCTCCCCGTCTTGAGCGTATTGGTCAACTCCTCAAAGGAACCGGCAAACTTGCCCGTGACGCCACGGTAAGCCTCTTGTGCCTTGCGGATTTTTACCAAGCGGTCAATCACTGCTTTTTCCCGCTGCGTCTTCATCTTTTGGAAAGCAATGGGTTCCTGAATTTGTTGGTACAGCACGTAGCCGAGGCCAAGAATCAGAAGGAACATCAGCGCATTAAAAATCGTTCTCTTTTTCATTCCGGTTTGTTTTGATGCAATGTTAGAAGTTTTTTTGAACTGAATGGCTATTGAGGCCGCAATTTTAAGGATTCATCCGGTTTTGAATAGGAAATAGGCTGAATTTTTCGGGCTTCACGAGCTTTGTTTCACCTAGCTATTTGGTCTTGGTTTCACAACGCACGTCAAAGCCCAAAAGCCAGCTTTTGCGTAAACACCTAGATGCAGCCCCAATGGAATTGGGTGTGCGCCTTTCCATTTTTTTCAAAAAAAGCGGCCCGGCTCAACCAATCTTGCAATCGCCCACGTACCGGGCACCCTCGTCCACCACCATAAACTTAGCCGTGATGCTGCCTTTAATCTTCGCTGTGCCTTTGAGGTGCAGCGTGCCCTCCACCACGATTTCTCCTTCGATAGTGCCCATGATGATGGCATCTTTCGTGCGGATATTGCCTTCCACCTTGCCCGTTTCGCCCATCACCAGGCGCTGTGAGCATTTGACCTCGCCTTTCACGAGGCCGTCCAAGCGCACATTTTCCGTGGAGGAGAACTTGCCCTCGATGTTCGTTCCGGTGGCCACCACGCAGGTATCCTGCGATTCCTTGGAGGAATTGGCCACCACGGTCAGGGTCTTTTCGGCCGGTTGTTTTGATTTTGCACCAAGCATGTTGTGTCGTTTTGGATAAAGTTATTGAATGGTCGGATACCAAGCGTTTTCATAAAACCCCACAAGTCATTGACTATCAATCACCTGTGCAGGATTTACCAGCTTGGCGGCCTTGTGTTTTGCAATCTTTTTTGCTCCCAGTAGTGGTGGTTAGGTACTTTTGCGGCGCAGCCATGCCGCAGGTATGCTTGCGTTTCGGGCATAAAAGTAGAATAAACAAATAAAAAAAATCTCAGGGTGAGCATAATTATTTTGGCCATTGAATCCTCGTGCGACGATACCGCAGCAGCCGTGTTGCAGGACGGCGCCGTATTGAGCAACGTCGTGGCCAGCCAAGATATGCACCGCATCTACGGGGGCGTGGTGCCCGAGGTGGCCTCCCGTGCCCACCAAGAGAACATCGTGCCCGTGGTGGACTTGGCGCTCCGCAATGCGGGGGTCAGCAAGCACGACCTCTCCGCCGTGGCCTTCACCAAGGGGCCGGGCCTCATCGGCTCGCTCATCGTGGGCGCCTCGTTCGCCAAGGCGATGGCCCTCAGCCTCGGCATCCCGCTGCTCGAAGTACACCACATGCAGGCGCACGTGCTGGCCCACTTCGCCGAAGACCCCAAGCCCGCCCTACCCTTCCTCTGCCTCACCGTGTCGGGTGGCCACACGCAGATTGTCTTGGTGAAAAACCACCTCGACATGGAAATCCTCGGCACCACCATTGACGACGCCGCCGGCGAAGCCTTCGACAAAACGGGCAAAATGCTCGGCCTCGACTACCCCGCCGGACCTATCATTGACAAGCTGGCGCAAACCGGGCAGCCCGTCTTCAACTTCCCAGAGCCGCAAGTGCCCGGCCTCAATTTCAGCTTCAGCGGCCTGAAAACCTCCATCCGCAATTTCATCCAGAACGGCATCAAGTCCGACCCCGACTTCATCGCCCAGCACCTGCCCGACATCTGCGCCTCGGTGCAGGCCCGCATCGTCAGCATTTTGATGAAAAAATTGCGGCTCGCCGCCCAACAAACCGGGGTGCGGGAAATCGCTATCGCTGGCGGCGTGTCCGCCAATTCGGGCCTCCGGTCGGGCCTCGCCCTGCTTGGCGAGCAGGAGGACTGGAATACCTACATCCCCCGCTTCGAGTTCTGCACCGACAACGCCGCCATGATTGCCGTCACGGCCTACTACAAGTTCCTGAACGGGGAGTTCGCCGGGCAAGACGCTGCGCCCGTGGCCCGGATGGAGATGTGAGCTTCTGAAACAAAAAAGGCCGAGCCTCCTCTGAGACCCGGCCTGATTTTCAATGGTTAATTCGCTAGTTATTTCACGACAATCCTTCCGGTAGCAACGCCCACGCCAGCATTTTCCACCTTAAAGAAATATATGCCGCTGGACAGCCCTGTGCCATCGAAACGGCAAGTGGCACCCGTGAACGGCGTGGTGCTCAATGGTCGGCCTTGTTGGTCGAAGACGGTCAGCAGGCCAGCACTTAGTTCCATGCCGTTGAATCGGAAATTGGCAACCGCCTCGAACGGATTGGGGAAGACATCCATCTCAACGCCTTTCACCAGTGTTTGCGAAGCGGAAACCTCCATCAAAAAGTCCTCGCCCAGCGTGTGCAGCGTGCGGTTGGTGATGACCGGCTCATTGAAATCAAAGTAGATGGCCGCTTCGTTCTCAATCGTGGTTCCGAGCGCCAAACCGGGTTTTTGCGCAATGCTGAATTTCACAAAACCATGCGACAGCGGCTCGTTCGCGTTGCTGTCTGGTAGCATGATGTCGTTGAAGATGAACTTGGCCACGCCCCTGCCGTCCAACTGGAAGGTATAGGGGTGGCTGCTGCCCAGCATGGTGATGGAGGCCGGGTCGAGGGTTTCGGGCAGCGAGTCAATGATGACGACGGTGAAGGCCGTGTAGGTGCCGGTGTTCTGGAAGCGGATGCGGTAGTCGAGTGGCTGGCCTGGCTTGATGAAACGCTGGTCGCCCACGCCGAGGGGGTAGCCCGTCTTATCATTCGGGTCGAAGCTGCCGAGGTTCTCTTGGCAGTCAATGTCCTCGAACGGCGACTCGTCGGGCATCGGGAAGAGGTTGACTATGCCCAGATTCGTGGGGCCTGCACCATCAGGACAGCCCTCCACGGTGGCGCTGGCGAAGGTCTCATAGGGGTGATAAGCCGCTTCTTTAGCTTCCAGTCGCCAAGTCGCACCGTTGGCAGGCACGCTGACCGTGCGGGTTTCGCCCCCGTTTAGCAGCAGGTCGTCCGCTGTCATTTGAATCATGATGTCCTCAATTACGACATATTCCACTGGCTCGGTCATGTCGTCGCCTTGGTTGGTGATGGTGAAAACGACCTCGTCGCCCACGCATTCACCATTTACGACCAAGTTGGCGCCGCTCCAGAGGGCATTCGGTGGCACACAAGTTTCATCGGGGTAAATATGGGCGCTGGAGCAGTGGGTTTGGTCAAGCTCCGCATCGCAGCTCACCGTGAAATTGATGGTGAACTCGCCGCACTCGCCCACGGCCACATCGCCGAGTTCAAAGGTGTAAGTATTGCCAGCGACGCTGGCCCAAGGGATGGATGCGCTAACATCTTCAAAGAAAGCGTCGAGCGTCACCTCCACGCTGGCGTCGGTGGCGGACACAGTTCCGTTGTTGCAGTAGGTCACGTAGTACTCACTGTCGAAACAACGGAGCAGCAGCCAAGTGGACATTTCTACATTCATAGCAGGGCAGTCATTTATGGCTTGCTGCGCAAAATCAACGATTGCCACTTGATGTTGGGCAATGGTTACGCCTGACACGGTGGCAGTGCAGGGCATCCAAAGCCCATTTTGCTGCACCACCTGCACGTCGTAGGTACCTGGCGGCAGGAAGATTTTGTATTCCCCATTGGCTTGGGTATTGCCGTAAAACGAGCCATTAGCTCCCGTGGCCACTACATTCCAGCTTTGCAATGGGCCATCGCCAGCCGTCTGGGTGCAGGTTTCGTCTTGGTCAAAATAGACCTTGCCCTTGATTTTTGAGCTGTAAACAGGTTCAATGATGGCATTGGTGTTCACGTCGCCAACTCTGATTGCGATGAAATTGAGGTCGCTGATATCGCCATTGATGTCATTTAGCTCAATGGTCTCTGGGAACGGCGTCAAGAATGGATTAGCCGGGTCGGGGAACATAAAACTGGCGTCCACGAAACGCCACCTGTTGTTGTTGGGGAACTCTGAAATAATTCCCAAAATGTACTGCCATAGCAACGTCGTGTCGGTTGGGTTGACCTCTCCAGAGTTGTCTATATCAGCGGCAATAATTTTGTATGGTGAATCTAGCAGCTCCACATCGTTAATGTGTTTTTTAATCAATACCACATCATAGGTTGTTATGGGGCCAAAGGCAACACCATCATACATAGGCACTACCGATGCATTGGTACCCTCGGGCACCTGAAACTCATAGTACCCATTCTCATCGGTCAGCTCAACCAAGGAGGCTTGAGCAACCAAGCTCACCTCCACCCCTTCCAGCGGAAAGCCAGATTCGTTTGTAATCGTGCCTGATACCGTGTAAGTCTGCTGTGACCAGCCCATTTGCAGGGTGGCCAGTGCCACTACTACGGCAAGGCACATTTTCATTTTTAGGCTTCTAAGTAGATTCGGACGCATGGGAGTAATTATTTTAATGGATTGAAAATCAATAATTTATCATCAAAAGAACCAAATCACTTTCAATTGCTGGACAGTTTTTTTTAGGGTGCGGCAAAACTGGTTTTTGGGATTTCATCGCTCTTGTTGGCACTTGCAGCCATTTGATTCTTTTGACGATACAAAAGTGGCTGGACATCGGCCAATGGGCAAAAACATTTTGATGGTTTTGTCTTTGAAAAATAGAATCAAAGTCTTCAAAAAATTATTTATTCACTGAAATTTCAAACCTACTTTTGTCTTTAAAATTCAATTCAATTTTCTTTGATTTTTTTTATAAAAAAACGACTCAATCCCGAATAAATGGAAAAATCACGGCTCCTGCAACTGCTGCGAAGCTTCTCCAGCCAAGAAATCCGGGACTTCAAGCGGTACTTGCAGTCGCCCTATTTCAGCCGCCGGGCCGAGGTGGCCAGCCTCTTTGAGCTGCTGGAACCAAAGCTGAAAAATGGCAGGCCCGCCCCCGAAAAAGAAGCCGCCTACGCCAGCGTCTTCCCCGGCCAGCCCTTCGACGACCACCGCCTGCGGATGCTGATGAGCCAGCTCTACCAGTTGGCAGGGCAGTTCCTCGCCGTGCAGGATTTTCTGGCGGACGAGGCGCAGCCACTCATGCGGCTGGGGCAGGTTTTGCGCAAGCGAAAACAGCCGACGCTCTTCAGCCTCGCCGCTGCCGACTTGGCGCAAAAACTGGCGGCGCAGCCCTACCGAAACCCCGATTTTTACCAAACCAGATACCTCGCTTCGCTCGAAAAATACCGCAACGCCTACGACATGCGGGAAATGGAAAGCCAGCAATTGCAGGCACTTTCGGACGAACTTGACACCGCATTCCTCGCCCGAAAGCTCTGGCAGGCCTGCTTTCTGCTCTCGCACGAGGCCGTCTCCAACACCAGCTACGACTTCGGCCTGCTCGACGACGCCCTACGTTTTGCGGAGCAACGCAATGCCCTCGACACGCCCGCCATCGCCATCTACTACTACTGCTACCGGGCGCTCACCAACCCCGACTCGCCCGATTTTTTTCAAACCTTCAAGGCACTGGTGCTACGCCACGGCGGGCTGTTCCCTGCCGAAGAACTTAGGGATTTGTACATCCTCGCCATCAATTTCTGCATCCGGCGCTACAATGCAGGCAACCAAGCCTACCTACGTGACCAGTTCGATTTTTACAAAAACGGCCTTCGGCAAGGGGTCTTCCTCACCGACGGCGAGCTGTCCCGCTACACCTACCAGAACGCCGTGACCAGCGGCCTTGTCATGCGTGACTTCGACTGGGTGGAGCAATTCGTAGCCGAGTACCGTGACAAATTGGCAGAACCTTACCGGGAAAGCGTTTTCAGCTTCAACCTCGCCCGGCTGGCCTACGAAAAAAAGCAGTACGATACTGCCCTCCCGCTGCTCCAAAAAGCCGAGTACAAAGACCTCCTGCTCAACCTCGCCGCCAAGACCCTGCAGCTGAAAATCTATTTCGAGCTGGACGAATTTGACCTGCTGGAAGCGCACCTGTCGGCGTTCAAGACCTTCCTGCGCCGCAAAAAAGAGCTGGGCTACCACCGGGAAAACTACCTGAACACCATCCAATTCACCCGTAAATTGCTGGAAACCAATCCTTTCGACAAGGAGGCACGTGCGGCGCTGCGGGCAGAGCTTGCGGAAGCAAAAAACGTGGGGGAAAAGGAGTGGTTGTTGGGGCAGGTTTGAATGCCATATTGTCCGAAAAACCCCAATTGGAACGATTTTCCACGCCCAACTCCGTCTTTCAAAAACAAAACAAAAAGCCGGCACAAATCGCCCGGATATGTCAACATCAATTCAAGCCCCTGAAACCATCCACCCCGATGCCCTGCTGCTCGATGCCTATTCCCGCACGGTAGTCGGCGTTTCACAATCGGTCAGCCCATCCGTCGTGCAAATCAAGGTGGCCAAAAAGCCCAACCCGCAGCCCCGGCAGGGCCAAGCCCAGCCCTTCGGCACGGGCAGCGGCTTCATCATTTCCACCGATGGCTTCATCGTCACCAACAGCCACGTGGTCAGCGGGGCGCAGAAAATCGAGGTGGTGCTGCAAGATGGCCGGGAGTACAGCGGTAAGCTGGTCGGAGAAGACCCCGCTACCGACCTGGCCCTCCTGCAAATTGACGGCGACAGCCTCCGTGCCGTGCGCTTCGGCGACAGCGAGTCGCTGCAAGTGGGCCAGCTCGCTGTGGCCATCGGCAATCCCTACGGCTTTCAATATTCAGTGACGGCAGGCGTCATCAGCGCACTGGGCCGCACTTTGCGGAGCGAAAGCGGCAGGCTGATTGACGACGTGATTCAGACCGACGCTGCCCTGAACCCCGGCAACTCCGGCGGCCCGCTGGTGGACAGCCAAGGCCAGGTCATCGGTGTGAACACGGCGGTGATTCTGCCAGCGCAGGGCCTTTGCTTCGCCGTTTCATCCAGCTTGGCAAAATACGTGGTCGGGAGGCTTATCATCGAAGGCAAGGTGCGCCGTGGCTTCATCGGCATCAGCGGACAGACGGCCCCCATCAACCCCCGCTCGGTGAGCTTCCACCAATTGCCCAACAAAACGGGCATACTCGTGCAGGGGGTAGAGCCTTCGGGGCCTGCCAGCGGCGTGCTCATGCCCGGCGACATCATCTTCGGCTTCGAGGGGCAACCCGTGCATTCCATTGACGACCTGCACAAGCACCTCAACGAAACCACCATCAACCGCATGGTGGAAATCTCCCTGCTCCGCAACGGGCAAAAGGAAAACGTGGGGGTGAGGCCCAAGGAAATGAAGTGACCTACGGCTGACGGTGGACGGTGGACGGTGGACGGACTACGGCTGACGGTGGACGGCGTCCCCTACCCCAGTCGCTTCCTGATTTCCTCGGCAGCTTCCCGTCCGCTCTTCGCAGCGCCGTTCATGAAGCCCGCCGAATCGCCGCCGCAATGCTCCCCGGCGAAGAGCACATTGCCCACGGGCACTTGCTCCATGCCCACGAGGCTGGTGTACTGCCCCCGTGTTGGGCAGATGTAGCTGCATCCCGTGAACGGGTGGCTGGGCCAGTGCATCCGGGCCACTTTCCCGTTGAACTGCTGCGTGGCGCCCTTGTAAATCTGCTCCCATTTTGGCAGGTAAATATCCCGCTGCGACTCCGGCGTGCCCTCGCCGACCTTCACGCCGTCAGGCCCACCGAAGAGGATGGAAAGCCCCGCTGGCTGGTCGTCCAGGGTCTGGAGTTGGGCATTGTCCCAGCCGTTGGGGATGCCGTTGTCGCTGTACACGAGGCCGCCGTAGCCCTGTTTGCGCCAAAAATGCGATTTCATGCCAAGCATCAGCTTGGCGTTGGTGCCAAAACTCAGCTCGTCAATGCATTTGCGCTTCAGCGGCGGTAGGTCGAGTTGGAGGTCCAGCTTGCGCAATTTGGTGAACGGCAATGCCAGAATCACGTAGTCGGCCACCACATCTTCCGCCATGCCGCCGAAGTGCAGCCGGTAGCGGCTCCCCTCGGTGCGCAGCGATTCCAGCGGGCGGTTGAGCTGGATGTGCGAGGCGTATTTTTGCGCCAGCGAATCGGTGATGCGCTGGTTGCCGCCCCGCACCTTGTAGCGCTCATCGCTCTCGCCGAACAAGGCGATGTGGCCCTCCGCAGTATCGGGCGAGATGAGCACGGTGAGGTTGAGGCTCGACTGCTCCTTGGCCGACAGGCCGTATTCCGACTCGTAGGCCACCTCGATGAAGCGTTTTAACCAACCACTTGCGCCCACTTTTTTGAGGTATTTGCTGAGGCTCATGCAGTCCAGTTTCCGCACGAAGGGGTCGGTGTTGCGGTAGTTGATGTCGAGGTAATCCGGCAGCCGCTCCATGTCGGCGGCCATGCGTGGGGCGAAGCTTCGGAAGGCGGTCACGGCCTCCTCCAAGCTGCGGTGGCGGCCTTCAAAGAAGAAAGCCTCGGTCTGCAAGGCCGTCTCACTGGCCTGTGCGTAGTCAATTTCCACCAGCCCGAATTCCCGAATCAAAGCCCACATATCTTCGTGATTGGTGTCAATGAACTCGGCCCCGAACTCGGCCCAAGTGCCTTCCCCCATTGCGTTTTGCACGGTGAAAATGCGGCCACTCGTCCGGCCAGAAGCCTCGTAAATCGTGGCATCGAGCTGGTGCTTTTGGAGGTGGTGCAGGGCATTGAGCCCAGCCATGCCGCCGCCCACGATGGCAATGCGTGGCGCCAAGCCTCCCATGAACGGGGCGAGCAGCGGCCTGGCAGCAGCTTGCGCAAACAGGCTGGGCGCCAAGGCCGTGGCGATGGTGGCTTTTCCGGCGTTTTCCAGGAATTTGCGGCGGGAGATGGCGGCTTCCCTCGCCTGGCCGATGACCTCGGCGGAGTCGGTTTGCAGTTTTTCTGCCCGAAGGGCGAGGGAGAAAGCCTTGCGCAGGGTGGCGAAGAGTTGGGTACGGCTTGTTTTCATCGGTATCTTATTTTTGTTGGTGAAAATGGCTGGCCTGAACGGGCAAGCGGTTATTTTGCCCTAAAAATAACTCGAATATCCAATCATGCAAGCAACACTGTCCTTGATTGGGCGTCTTTTTGCTTCGCAATGGCTGCAACTTCCTAAAACATCAAAATGGCAAAAATACTTTATGTCGAGGACGAGCCATTTCTTGGCAAAATCGTCAAGGAGAGCTTGGAATCCCGCCAGTTCGAGGTGCGGCTGGTCGCCGATGGGCAGCAGGTCATGGCCGCTTTCGAGCAGTTTGTGCCCGATGCCTGTGTACTGGACGTGATGCTGCCCAACCGGGACGGCTTTTCGCTCGGCGAGGAAATGCGGCAGCGGCAGCCCAGTTTGCCCATCCTCTTCCTCACCGCCAAATCGCAGACCGAGGACGTGCTGCAAGGCTTCCGCTCCGGCGGGAACGACTACGTCCGTAAGCCATTCAGCATGGAGGAACTCATCGTCAGGCTGCAAAACCTGCTGCAAATGCGCCCCGCTGTGCCGCCTGCCAACGCTGCGGACGGTATCTCGCTGGGCAATTTCAAGTTCTTCCCCAACCACCAAGAACTTCGCCTCCCCGACGGCCCGGCCCGCCTGCTTTCCCACCGGGAAACAGAGCTGCTGGTCCTGCTCGCCTCGCCGCCCAATGCCAACGTGGCCCGCAAGGACATCCTCGACAAGCTCTGGGGCAACGACAGTTTTTTCAATTCAAGGAACCTCGATGTGTACGTGTCGAAGCTGCGGGATTACCTCCGGGAAGATGGCAGTGTGCAGTTGCTGACGCTGAAGGGGGTCGGGTATCGGTTGGTGTGTTGAGGGGCGCTTCGTTCCAATTTTCTCCAAAAAAAAAGAGGCCGAACATCACGCCCGGCCTCTTTTTTTCACAAAAAATATCCCCGTCAAAGCCCCAGCACTGCTGGGTTCATGCCCATATTGCTGAAGCCGCCGTCGTGGTAGAGGTTCTGCATCGTCACCATTTTGCTCAAGTCGGAAAACAGGAAGACGCAGTAGTCGGCGCAAGCTTCGGCGCTGGCATTGCCGAGCGGCGACATCTTGTCGGCGTAGTTGAAAAACTCCGTGAAGCCCTTCACCCCACTGCCTGCCGTGGTCATGGTCGGCGACTGGGAGACGGTGTTCACCCGCACCTTGTTCCGGGTGCCGAAATGGTAGCCAAAGCTGCGTGCAAAGCTCTCCAGCAGCGCCTTCGATTCGGCCATTTCGGAGTAGTCGGGGAAGACCCGTTGCGCAGCGATATACGTCAAGGCGGCGATGCTGCCCCAATCGTTCATGGCGTCCTGCTTCCACAGCGTCTGCATCACCCGATGGAAGGAGATGGCGCTGATGTCGAGCGTGGTCTTCATGAACTCGTAGTTCAGGTCAGTGTACTCCTTCTTCTTGCGGATGTTCATGGACATGCCGATGCTGTGCAGCACGAAGTCAATTTTGCCCCCAAAATGCGCCGTGGCGCTGGAGAACAGGTTCTCGACATCCTCCGTCGAAGTGGCGTCGGCCATGATGACGGGAGCGCCGATTTTCTCCGACAAGCCGTTGATGGCCCCGAAGCGCATGGCCACCGGGGCATTGGTGAGCACGATGTTCGCACCTTCTTCGTGGCAGCGTTCGGCCACTTTCCAGGCGATGGATTGCTCGTCGAGGGCGCCGAAGATGACGCCGTTTTTTCCTTGTAGTAAGTTGTTTGACATAATGTTATGATGAGGGAAGAGGGGTGAGGGATGAGGGATGAACACGTCACGCTTCATCCCTCATACCTCATCCCTCAT
>JALOMF010000011.1 GCA_025455635.1 Saprospiraceae bacterium
AGGAAGAAGTCCATTTTGCCGTAGGCAAAAACAGCCTGCAACCAAGAGCCAGTGCGGCGGCCAGTGATGTCGTAGTTCCAACGGTAGGTGTCACCTTCCCGCACGATGGGGTCTGGGTCTTCGAGGTTGAATTCTGGGCGTTGGCCGGGCAGGGGGTTGTCGAGGGCAAAGCGGTCAACATTGACGAAGTAATCGCCGCCGAGCAGGTCTTCCACCACTGAGAAATAATGCGTTTTCTCTTGGTGGAAATTGAGGCCGAAGTTCAGCGTCAGGTGGTCGGTCAGCACGTTTTGGTAGATGGAGTTGGCACTGAGGCGGTTTACGTCGGAGCGCTGGTCGCTGAGCACGATTTGCGACATATTGCCGGGTGTCCCGTTGAACGACTGACCATTGAGGCGGTTTCCTTCGTAAATTTCATCCCATTGGACTTGTGCCAGGCTTGGATTGTTGAGATAGGCCGCTTCTACTTGCTGCGCAACGGTTTCGCCACCGTTGCCGGGCAGGCGGTAGTAGTCGGGCGTTTTGCGGTAGTAGTCGGGGCGAGGGTCTGGGGCATTGAACCAATCGAGTTGGGTACGGCCATAGTACCCGGTCATATAGCCAATGGCAGTGGTAAGCGTAGCCTTGCTGCTCATCGTCCAGTCGTGGCGCAGGATACCGAAAGGCTGGTGCGTGTTCACGACCCTGGCATTGCGGATTTCGCCATTTTGGTAGCCCCAGTTTGGGTTGTAAAAATTGGTGCCAGCCACATCGTTCATGGCCTGAATGGACGGGCTGGAACTGCCCCTGCGGGTAGGTGTGCCAGCCAGCGTAAAGTTCAACAAGTGCTTGTCGTTCAGCTTTTTATCTACCGAAGCGAAGTAGCTCCAAGCATCGTAAAAAGTGCCCGGAACATAGCCCTCTTCTGCCCAGCGGCGACTGCCGGAGAAGGAGAAAGCCCAGCCCTTTTCGCTCATGCCCGTGTTCCAGGTGGCCATGAGGCGCCCCGTGAAAGCCCGGTTGCTGTACATGTACGACACACGCTTGCCTGTGCGCTGCTCGCTGGCACGGGTATCTATGGAAGCCGCACCGCCCACGCTACCGAAGCTGTAGGCAAACGGGCTGAGGTCGAAGGTGCTTTCCCGGTTGCGGGTCACGTCGTTGAGGCCGCCCCATTGGCTCCAGTACACATTGCCTGTCTCAAGGTTGTTCACCAAAATGCCATTGAACAGCGTCGTGGTTTCGGAGTCGTAGCCCCTTATCTCGAAGCCGCCCGTGCTCAAGTTGAACGAGGCTGCCGCAATGAAGGGGTCACGTGCCGCCGACAAAACACCAGATATGTTCTGGTCGCCAAGGTCATCGTCGTCGTCGGAGAGGGTGATGGTCGGGATTCGGTCTTCGTCGGTCACGATGTCCTTGAAATTGACTTCAGGGGCCACGACCACCACGGGAGCCATCACGATTGGGCCCACTTTGAAGCCAGAACTGGTCTTGGCCATATCGGCCACGTTGAAGCGTTGGTCGAGCGTTTCAAAGCCTTCTTTGTGAAAACTGAACATGTAGCCGTCGGCACTTTGCTTGAGGCTAATCCTGAACCGCCCTTGTTCGTTGGTGGTCACTTCGCCATCGGCGGTGGTGACTATCACCCCTGAGACGGGCTTGGCCGTATTGGCATCTTGCACGATGCCGTAAATGGAAATTCTTTGGGAAAAAAGGAGCTGCGAAAAACCTGCAAATAATAAGAGTAAAAAGGTTTGTTTCATGCTTGTTGAATTGAGCCGCAAAGGTAGCAAGCCCTTTGGTGTAAACTGATTTTTTATGAAAATTAACCGAAGGTTAAACAGGGGTTTGGCGGCGGGCAGCCAAACGACAAGGGGCAGAGTCGGCAAGCGATGGCAATTCCATATTTTCGGGGGCCACAGTTTTCAACAAAAAACGGGCTGCGCTTGGTAGCGCAGCCCGTCGTTGCCGCCCAGTTTGTTGGGCAACCTCCAGCAATTTAGTATGAGTAAAAACTGTTGACCGTCATCAGCGCATCCGCCTCGTGGTCGCCAGAGTAGATGGCCACCACGATGAGGTTGGTCGCACTTTCGGGGTCGAGCAGGGCCATCACGACGGCGTTGGCACCGTCCTTCGAACCACGCACGTAGTAGCCCGTGAAATTGTTCACGTCCACTTCGTCACCATCGGTCACCAGGTCGTAGTCCATTTCCTTCACCATCGCAGCCACTACTTCTGCGAGGTCGTCCTTGGACAGGTTTTCATCTTGGATGGGGGCGATGGTCACGTACACGTTGTCGTTGCCAGCGGAGAACTCCTCGGCGTTGTTGGTCTCCACGACGAAGCCACGTGGCACCTTGAAGCCCACGCCGTGGGTATCCCAGGTCATGTCAACTTGTGCGGTTGCGCTTTGACCAAAAAACAAGAGTAAACCAAGCAATGCAGCGGAGAAAAATGAGATTGATTTCATTGAAATAATTGAGTTGGTAAGCCGGCCTCGAAGTATCAGTGGGATTAACTTGGTTCCAATCATTTTCAACCGGATTGCAAATAGAGCCATAAATTGGCCAAGTCCACAAATAAAACAATGCCAGATTGAAAAAACATTTTACTTGGATTCCGAAAACCGCTTTTTATAAAAAATCGCATTAGCTTTCGGCGAAAAAACGTCATTCGTCATGGAGGCCATGGGTCATTTTGCCCAAGCTCAATGACCAATGGCTTCCATGCTTAACGACAATCAATATGACAAACTCCCGCCGCAATTTCATCCGCAACTCCGCCACCGCACTAGCTGGCACCACCTTGGCCACGGCCATCCCCAATGCGTCTTCTGCTGCCTCCGGCAATAAACGGGTATCTGCCAACGACAAGCTCCGATTCGGCGTCATCGGCTGCAAGGGCATGGGCTGGTCCGACATGCGGGCGCACCTCACCACCATGCCAGAAGTGGACTGCGTGGCCCTCTGCGATGTTGACCAAAGCGTGCTCGACGAGCGCTCCGCTGATGTTGAAAAATTGAGGGGCAACAAGCCCAAGCAGTTCAAGGACTATCGCAAAATGCTGGAAATGAAGGACCTGGACGCCGTAATCATCGGTACGCCCGACCATTGGCACTGCCTCGCCTTCGTGGACAGCCTTGCCGCTGGCAAGCATGTTTATTGTGAAAAACCCATCTCCGCCAATATCGAAGAATGCAACGTGATGCTGCGGGCCGCCAAGCGCTACCCCAAGCAAATGGTGCAAATCGGGCAGTGGCAGCGCAGCGGCACCCACTACGAGCAGGCGCACAACTACCTCAAATCCGGCAAGCTCGGCAATATCCGCCTCGTGAAAACTTGGGCCTACCAAGGTTGGATGAACCCCGTGCCCGTGCTACCCGATGGCACCCCGCCCGCAGGCGTGGACTACGATATGTGGCTCGGCCCAGCGCCCAAGCGGCCCTTTAACCAGAACCGTTTCCACTTCAATTTCCGCTGGTTCTGGGACTACGCCGGCGGCCTGATGACCGACTGGGGCGTTCACGAGATTGACATTGCCCTGTTTTTCATGGGCGCAAAAGCACCGAAAAGCATCATGGCCAGCGGCGGCAAGCTCGCCTACCCCGACGACGCCAGCGAGACGCCCGACACGCTGCAAGCCGTGTTCGAGTACGAGAATTTCAACATGCTTTGGGAACATGCCACGGGCATTGACGGCGGCAACTACGGCAAGACTGAGGGCATTGCCTTCATCGGCAACAACGGTACCCTCGTGGTGAACCGGGGCGGCTGGGAAATCATCCCGGAAACCAAGCGCAACGAAGAGGGCATCAAGGTCAACAAAATCGAAGCATTGCCCTACCAGGCCAAGGGCAGCGCCGATTATTTGCAGCTCCATGCCCAAAACTTCGTGGAAGCCATAAAAAAGGGCGACCCATCCATCCTGAAATGCGGCATCGAGACCGGGGCCGTGGCTGCCATCAATGCAGCGATGGGGAACGTGGCTTTTAAATTGGGACGCAAAGTGAACTGGGACGCCGAAAAAGGCGAGTTCAAGAACGACCCGGAGGCGAATGCCTTGGCCAAGGCGAAGTACCACAATGGGTGGAAGTTGCCGAGCTGATGATAGTTGGAAAGCAGTGGGGCTGCATTTTGCAGCCCCACTGCTTTTTACGGCGTTACTTCAGGAAAGAAAAGGGTTTTGGATGGTCAGTTTTTCTTTGATGACCATGCCGTGTTGTAGGTCTTCTGAAAACAGTTTGGAGCATCCAATTTCCAAAGCAGTTGAAACGATGAGCGAGTCATACCAAGAAAAACCATATCGGGCTTTCAAGTCAAAAGCAGTCATGATAGTGGTGTCTTCAATAATTGACAGGTCAAAAAACAGCAAGAAATCCTCAACGGCTTGACGGATTTCACTGGCAGGAAGCAAGTTCTTTCGATGGCAGGTATGGACGAATTCGTTGATGACTTGTGTAGAAATTACAAAATTGAACGATTGTTGGAAAAGCTGCTCGACTATGACCGCTTTTATCTTTTCTGTACTGATGGAATAAACCAGCAGGTTTGTGTCCACAAATGCTTTATCTTTCATTGGCTTCATCCCGGTTAAAGCGGTAATCGTTAGGCAAGGCCACTTGGTAGCGGCGTAGCTTTTTCACAAATGCAGCTGCCCCAATTTTTTTGACAGGCTTGTTGTGCACTAAAATTTTGCGCTTAGAAAGCCATTGGCTGATTTCCTCCAGTTCGCTCGCATTATCTACTTGAAAAATGACGGTCATGTGATAGTGATTTATTGAAGCAAATCTACAAAAAAATCTGTTGGAGATATTTATTGTGTCCAACCTTATTGTGCTACCATTGCCCCCCTCGACGTCTTAATCCCTTCCGTATTCTCCACCGCCCAATCCACCAATTGCCGCAGCACAGGTATCAGGCTTTGGCCCCGCTCCGTCAAGGTGTACTCCACCCGTGGCGGTATCTCCGGATACATTTTGCGGTTCACCAAGCCGTCCGCTTCCAAGGAACGCAAGGTGGTGGTCAGCATTTTCTGTGAAATATCGCCCAGCACATGGCTGATTTGGTTGAAACGCAGCGTCTCGCCGTCGTTGAGCAGCAGCAGCACGAGCATTGACCATTTGTCGCCGAGGCGGCTGAGCACGTTGCGGATGGGGCACTCCGCTCTTTTTGCATAAACTTCAAACTTTTTTTCCATGCTAAGTCATTGATTGTCAAGAATCGTTACCAAAAAGTAACCGAGTTTCCGCAAAGTGCCTTCTTGCGCCAGCGCCAGTTCCCGAATTACCTTTGCTCTACAAAAGTAACTAAGGATACTTTTAAAAGCAAATTTCTTTTGACAACTTAAATTCAAACAACATGATTTTAGTAACAGGCGCAACTGGGGCACTCGGCTCCGCCACTATTGATTTTTTGCTTCAAAAAACTCCTGCCAGCAACATAGCCGCACTCGTGCGTGACGAGGCAAAAGCTGCACCGCTCAAGGAAAAAGGCATCGCAGTGCGTATCGGCGACTACAATGACGTGCCTTCCATGGTAAAGGCTTTCCAGGGCGTGGACAAACTGCTTTTTGTATCCAGCAGCGAGATAGAAAACCGCAGCCAGCAGCACCGCAACGTGGTGGAAGCAGCGAAACAAGCCAATGTCGGCCACGTGGTTTACACCAGCTTTGTGCGCCGCAACGAAACGGAGACTTCGCCCATCGCCTTCGTGGCCAAGTCGCACCTTGATGCCGAAGCGGCTTTGAAAGCGTCGGGCCTAAGCTATACCTTGCTGAAAAACGGCCTCTACATGGACATGCTGCCCTACTTCCTTGGCCAACAAGTGATTGAAACGGGCGTGGTCTTCCAGCCAGCAGGAGATGGGCAGGCGGCTTTTGTGCTCCGCAATGACCTAGCCGAGGCAACCGCCAACGTGCTGACCACCGATGGGCACGAAGGAAAGTCATACGACCTACCGGGTGCTGTGCCAATTACCTACAGCGAGGTGGCGGAGACCTTGTCGAAAATAGCGGGAAAGGAGATTGCCTATGTTTCCCCGACACAAGAGGTATATAGAACGGAAATGACAAAAGCAGGTGTGCCAGAAATGTACATCGGCATGTTTGGTGCTTTTGCCGAGGCCATCCGGCAGGGTGAGTTCGAGGATGCGGGCGGCGATTTGCCGACGCTGCTCGGCAGGCAGCCCGTTGCGCCAGCCGATTACCTGAAGCAGGTTTATGGCAATTAAATGAAAAAGGCCCGGTCGCAATGCCGGGCCTTTTCCATTGTTCAAGGCTTTATTTTCTTGCTCAAATCCAGCAGTTCCACCTTCCGGAACTCCACTGGATGGCTCTCCGCCTGCAAGGCGATATGCCCCGATTTCAAAGGCTTTCCACGCCGCTCGGCGAACCAGCTGTTCTCCATATTTAGGTATTTGACCATGCCTTCGTCGTCATCTTCGACAATGGGCTTGGTGTACTCGAACACCACTTTCCCATCAATGCTGTGCTGCACGAGCGAATCGCCCAGCACGAGCATTTCCACGGTCACCCACTGGTCGCCGTCGTAGGTTTTTGAGGCAGAACTGATGCAGTGCTCAATATTGAGTTGACCGTTTGTCTTCACCTGTGTGCCGGGCGTACATAGGTTGGCAGTGGTGCGCTCTTTCCCATCGCTGAGGCCGCCGAGCATCTGCATTTCGAGGGAAACGGGGAAAGTCTGGTTCTTCGTGAGCGTGTTGGCGGGCTGCGAGTGGAGCATGACACCGCTGTTGCGCACGTTCCATTCTGCGCCGCCAGGCGTTTGGTTGCCCGTGAAGCGGTACTCGACCCGCAGGCGGTAGTACGAGTAGGGCGTTTTGTAGTAGATATGCCCGAACTTGTCCTCAAAATTCTGGTAGCGGTCGTAGGCGCATTTCAGCACGCCGTTTTCCACCCGGAAGGTGTTCAGGTAGTTGTCGTTGAGGTTATGCCCGGTGATTTTGATGTCCCAGCCGGTGAAGTCTTTGCCGTTGAAGAGGGGTATCCAGTTTTCGGTGTTTTTTTTGTGGCAGGAAGAAAACAGCAGCACCATGCAGGTGCAGGATAGCAGAAATTTAAGTTGTATCATCGTTTCGTTTTTTTATAAATAGTTGAAAATCAAGCCCATGCATTACGCAGAAACCGCAACCAGTTCCCGTTCATGAACTTTTCGACATCCGCCTGTGAATATCCCCTTTTTTCCAAAATCCCAGCGAATTTCTGCAAGTCGGCGATGGTTTCTACATCGTAAGGCGCCTGCTCCCGCCCAAAGCCACCGTCCAAATCGGAGCCGATGCCCACATGGTCGGCATTGCCCGCCAGTTGGCAAATATGGTCAACATGGTCAGCCACCCGCTCCAGGTTCAGGCCCATGCCCACGGGCGTTGATTTGCCTTTTTCCCAGCCGTTGACAATCATCCAAGCATCCAACACTGCACCGATGACGGCCCCACGTTCTATCAGCACTTTAATCATTTCATCCGAAAACTGGCGGTTGCCGTCCACCAGCGCCCGGCAGTTGTTATGGCTCGCCCAAACAGGGCCGTCGTAATGCGCCATCGCCTGCCAGAAGGCATCGTCGCAGAGGTGCGTAGCATCCAAAATGAGGTTGAACTCGCCCATTTTGCGGAGCAAATCGAGGCCGAGCTGCCCCATTTTCCCGGTCGAGTTCGTGCCATTGGCGTAGCGGCCAGGGCCGTAGTGGCCGGGGCCAATGGCTCGAAGGCCGTACTGCCAAGCCCGTTCTACATAGTCCGGCGTGACCAGGGAATCGGCGCCTTCGAGGCTCAGGATATAGCCAATCGGCTTTTTTGCTGGCGCAATGGCGGGGTCGTTCCAGCGGGCAAGCTGTGCGTCAAGCGACTGTAAATCAGTGATTTGCGTCAGCTCTCCCGCTTCTTCCATCGCCCGGTACCAAGCCAGTTGCCCCTGCGTGTGCGCCCAAGCCTGCTGCGGCGAGTGCCAGCCCGGCAACGGGTTGTCCGGCGCTACCCAGCGGGCTATTTGCGTCGCAACGACGAGGCCGATATTGCCCCGGCGTAGTTCCTCGAAGCAAACGCTGGCATTGCCCCGGTCGGGCTTGTCGGTCACGCCTGCTTCCCGTTGGTTGATTTCCGCCACAGGACGTTGTAGGTCACGGTTCCATTCCATGGCGTTCATGGCGAGGTCGAGGTGGGCGTCAATTAGGAACATCGGATTTATTTGAGGGATGAGGAACGAGGGATAAGGGATGAAGCAGCGACTAGTTCTTCCCTCATCCCTCGCCCCTCATCCCTATAAATATCGGTCACGGGCAGTGGTTTTCCACTCGCCTATCACCTTTTCGTTTTCAATAATCATAACCTTTTCATACAATGCCACGGTGGGGCAAATATGATAGGGTATGCCGGTTAAAATATCGCCGACATTAAACCCATGATTTAATCCAGCATCCATGACCAAATGCTCTTCGCTTTGGCCGATAGGGATTAAATCAGGGTGTTTTGGGAAAAATATGCGTTTCGCAATATCATTCTCCGCTGCCACCGATTTATGCCCCAAATCAAGGCAAATCTTCGTGGCATCGGGCCGGGAAATCACCCTCGTAAGCAGCCATGCAGCGGGCTGGAACGGCTGCTCCGGGCATAGGTCAGAATAGCCTTTGTCCCAGTAAACAAAAGTACCGGGGCTGCATTCCACGTTGCTGCGCATGGCATGAATGGGGAAGGTCGGAGAGCCGCCCGCAACGATGATAGGCGCTGGAAAGCCCGCACCCGCTATTTGCGAAGCAACTAATTCAGCTGCCTTAAATGCCGCATCACATTCAGCCGTTCTTTTACCAAAATTAATATCCCGGATATGGCCGTCATACGCTTGCAAGCCAATGGGTTTAATGCCTTTTAATTCACTGCATATTTTATATAAATCAAAAGCCTTCTCTGGCGCAATGCCTGTGCGGTTTTGACCAATATTTAAATCAATAAAAACCGGAATGATTAAATCGCTTTCCGCAAATATAGTGGCCATATTTTTTGCTGCGGCAAAATCATCCACCAAGCAGGAAAAACGGGTATTCGGATAGCTTTTCACCACGGCCACCAACCGCCGCACCTTCGGCCCCACGGGCTGGTAGGCCAGCAGCACATCCTGTGCCCCACATTGCCCCAGCATTTCCGCTTCGGCGATGGTGGCGCATTTGAACTTGGTGATGCCCGCCGCCAGCATGTGCTTCGTCACATCCGCCGATTTATGGGTCTTCACATGCGGGCGCAAGCGGCTCACGTCGCCCACCATGCGCACGGCATTGGCGATGTTTTGCGCCACCTGTTCCTTGAGGATGACCAAGGCTGGCGAGTCAATTTCGGCGATATTTTGAAGGGTGGGTGTCATGCGATTTCAACGATTCCCTCGATTTCCACCGCCACGTTCCCCGGCAAGGAACCCATGCCCACGGCACTGCGGACGCCTACCCCCTGCTCCGGCCCCCAAAGCTCGGCGAAGAGCTGGCTGCAACCGTTGATGATGACGGGGTGGTTTGTGTAATCGGGTGTGGCATTGACCATACCGAGGAGCTTGACCACTTGTTTTACCCTGCCCAAACTACCGAGGTGTTCTGTTAACGCAGCCAAAATGGCGAGGCCGCATTGCCGGGCTGCGTGGTAGCCTTGGTCTTCGGAGAGGTCGTCGCCGAGCTTGCCCGTGATGAAGCTGCCGTCGGTGTTCACGGAGACGTAGCCGGAGAAATAGACGAGGTTGCCGACGGTGAGGCAGCGCTGGTAGATGCCTTTGGAGCTGGGCAACTGGGGCAGTTCGAGGCCTATCGTAGCCAGTTTTTCTTCGATGCTCATTGAAGCGATTTAAGTGCATGTTTGTGATTTGTCACTTGGGCCGGAAAACGGGGCTTTTGTCGAGCCGAAAAATTTATACGGCAAGGGCGGTTGCCGATTCTTTCGGTATTTATCGAAAAAAAGCCTCGGCTAGGCCAGTTGAACAAGTGCCGTTTTTGGCCAAATAAGCAACTTTCAACAACATGCGTTGAGTTAAAGAATGATTTTAAATCATTTGAAGTGCAAGGATAACTCCCACTTTTGGGGGAATTAACTTTTTTAGCAAAAGAATTTGCAAACTTTTAAAACTCCTTTTTTACCTTTGTCAGGGAAGTCAAACTGTTCAGCCTACTTTTAGTGGCTTCCTTGTAGCCTACTCACTTACCGAATACCCATTTAAATTTCTTTTTGCGGAACTGAAAACAATTTATTCACCATCGCCGATGCGTTTGCACTGGCGAAGTCTATGGGTGTTATTTCTATTGAACCAAAAATTAGCCAACCCTCTAACGGGCTTGGCCTTATCCATTATTTATCTTTTCATCTAACACTTTTTTTCATCAACTTCATACCTTATGAAAAACTACAACAAACATTTGTCAAACCGATGTAGCACCTTGGGCTTTGCCTTGGCAATGCTCTTCGGGCTGCTCCTGCCCGACCGGGTAGAAGCACAGACCACCGACACCTACAATTTTACGGGGGCCATGCAAACTTGGACAGTGCCACCGGGCGTCACCTCCGTTTTCATTCAAACCTGGGGTGCACAGGGCGGTACAGGCACAAACTCCAATCCCGGATCAGGTGGCCTAGGAGGCTATGCAGAAGGCAATTTGGCGGTAACTCCCGGCCAAGTCTTGAACATATTCGTTGGCGGCCAAGGGGCTGCCCCTGCCGCTGGATTCAATGGCGGCGGGACTGGCGGCGGCGGGACTGGCTTTGATGGTGGTGCCGGCGCTATAGGTAACGGGGGTGGAGGGGGCGGTGCCTCAGATGTGCGTGTGGGTGGTACAGCGCTGGCCAACCGCATCATCGTTGCTGGCGGCGGCGGCGGAGGCGGTGCAAATGGTTGTTTTACTCCACACATGGGTGGCAACGGTGGAGCAGGCGGAGGTGGCAACGGTGGCAACGGCGTTAACTCACCCAGCGGTGGTGGCGGTTTCGGCGGTACACTCGGCGCTGGAGGTGCAGCAGGGATTGGCTGTGCCGGCTTCCTGGGGATGGCTGGGTCAAATACAGGGACAGGTGGTAACGGCCAAGGCTGTTGCTGCCAGGCAATTCCTGCTGGCGGCGGTGGCGGCGGCGGATTTGTTACAGGCGGCGGTGGCGGCGGTGGTTCTGCTGGAACCACTGGTTGTCAGTTTAACGATAAAGGCGGCGGAGGCGGAGGCGCTGGCGGCAGCAGTTACGTGGGCGGCGTCATATCTGGCGTTACCAGTAATGGTATCTGGCTCGGCAATGGCCAAGTTGCCATTACTTATATCGTCAATCCCATCACCTGCCCAGCCGACCTAACGTTGGCAGCCTGCCAAACGCAAGCAGCGGTAGATGCGGCTTATGATACTTGGGTGGCAACTGTACAAGTAGCGGCTGGCTGCAACGGCGGCGTTATCACGGTGGATGCAGGTGCTCCCCCTGCTTGTGGCGGCACGAGCGTGGCTACATTTACCCTAACGGGAAACAGCTGCTCACCGCAAATACCCGTAACCTGCACGGCCAACTTAACGGTAGCCGCACCTCCAAGCCCGTTGGTCATTACAAGTTGCCCAGCCGGCAGCGACCTCGGCTGCAACATTACAGGCGTTCCCCCGCCAGGCACACTTACTTTCACAGGCAACTGCGGCACTGCGACGGTAATTTCATCGCTTGGCCCTATTACCTCCAATGGGTGCCAGCGTTCGCAGACCCGCATCTACACGGTCACTGACGCCTGCAATCGGACGCAAACTTGTGACCAAATCTTTACTTGGACGGAAGACACCGCACCACCCGTACTCACAGGCTGCCCACCACCGACGGTTGACCTAGGCTGCAACCCAACCTTCATTCCTTCCTGCCAGAATATCGTATCGCCTCTGGCCAGTGACCTTTGTAATGGAGCAGCGCCAATTCCAGTTTTGTGTACGGAATCAGGGGTTACCATAAATGGATGCAATCGTTCCAAGATGTTGACATGGACGGCCACTGATGCGTGCGATAATTCGGCCTCCTGTTCTACCATTTTTAATTGGCAGGAGACCTCGCCAATCGTATTGAACTGCCCTACGCCCCTGACGTCGCCAGCTTGCCTGACCACTCAACAGGAAGTAGATTCACTCTTTGCCACATGGCTCGCAACTGCCACATCCACGGGCGGCTGCAATGTCGTCATTACAAACAATAGCAATAGTGGGACACTGAGTGCACCGAGCAGGTGCGGCGGCAGCAGGACAATAACCTTCACTGCCAATGGCGACTGCCAGTCCACTGCTACTTGCACGTCCACTTTCACAGTACCCGCACCGCCTACCGTGGTGCTCACTTGTCCAATCAACACGACCGTGGCTTCCTGCCAATCGCAGGCGGCCGTCAATGCGCAATTCGCAGCTTGGTTGAACACGGCCAGCGCCACTGGCGGCTGCAGCGGCGTTTTGACGAACAACAACCAAGGCGCACCGTCGGCTTGCGGTGGAAGCACCGTGGTAACATTTACCTACAATAGTTCCTGTTCACCTTCAACAACTACTTGTACGGCCACCTTCACCGTGGCAGCGCCACCTACGGTGGTACTTACCTGCCCTATCAATACCACGGTGGCTTCTTGCCAAACGCAGGCAGCTATTAATGCACAATTCGTGGCTTGGCTGAACTCGGCCAGCGCCAGTGGGGGATGCGGTGGCATATTGACCAACGACAATATCGGTGCGCCATCCAACTGTGGCGGCAATACGGTGGTTACTTTCACGTACACCAGTAATTGTTTTCCATTCACTACCACTTGCACAGCAACCTTCACGGTGGCGTCGGCACCTGCCGTTGTGCTGACCTGCCCTGCACCCCGTACAGTCGGGCCTTGCCTCACGCAAGCGCAGTTGAACACGGAATATGCCGACTGGCTGGCCAGTGTTTCCGCCAGCGGCGGGTGCAGCAGCTTTATCACGAACAACAGCCCAGGCGCGCCACTGATTTGCAATTTGGCGGGTTCCACGACCACCGTGACGTTCACGTATGCCAGTGGATGCTTCCCATTTTCGACCAGTTGCAATTCCACGTTTACCGTGCAGCCCTACCCGCTGTTCACCGTTCCGGCAAATACGGCTTCCACAGTGGCATGCCCGGCCCTGATCGTGCAGCCAGTGCCTCCCGTGGTCTTGGATGGTTGTGGTAAAACACTGACGCCGACCGGCCCGGTCATCGTCAACAGCCCGAACCCAATTACCTGCGAGGGCACTAGGACTTTCACTTGGACTTACACGGATTGTGCGGGCACAACAAGGACTTGGAGCCATGTCACCACCGTGGAACGGCTGCCCTTCACCGTACCCGCCAACGGCGCTGCAACGGTGTCCTGCCCAGCCTTGGCCACGCAGCCCGCAACACCCGTCGTACTTAGCAACTGTGGTGAAACGCTGACGCCTTCCGCTCCCGTCATTACCAATTCACCCAACCCGCTCACTTGCGAGGGAACCCGAACCTACGTGTTTACCTACACTGATTGCGAGGGCAACACCGCCAACTGGAGCTTCGTCTATACCATCGAGCGGCAGCCGTTCACCGTGCCAGCCAATGGCAGTGCCACCGTTGCCTGCCCCGACCAGACGGACGTGGTGCCAACCCCGCCCGTGGTCTTGAGCAATTGCGGCGAAGTGCTGACGCCAGTCGTCACCGTCACGCCCAAGCCGTCCTGTGAAGCAATGAGGCAGTACAGCTTCACTTACACCGACTGCGAGGGCAACACGGCCATCTGGCTGTTCACCTACACCGTCGAGTACCTTGACTTCGTGGTGCCGGTCAGCGTGGTGGGCAATGTAGCGTGCCCCATCAACGCATTTGAGCCTACCCCACCTGCCGTCAACGACAACTGCGGAAGGTTGCTCACCCCCGTAGGCCCGGTCGTCACCAGCACCACCAATGCTTTTGGCTGCGAGGGCAGCCGCCGCTACCAGTGGACCTACACCGACTGCGAGGGCAACTCCAAGTTCTGGGCACAGACCTTCCTCTTCCAGTACAGCGAAGACTTCGTGCCGCCAGTCAGTGAGGAGACCCATGTTGCCTGCATCGGCTACGCAACGCCACCGTTTACCCCTGTGATTTACGACGAGTGCGGCCTGGAGGTCAACGTGACAGCGACCGGAGTCGAGGAGAACATTTCGGCGACGGGCTGCACGGGCTGGCGCAGGTTCAACTACCTGCTCACCGACTGTGGCGGCCACAGCCACCCTTGGAGCTATACCTACTATTTTGAGGACACCGAGGCCCCGGTCGGTACCTGCCCTGTGTCGGTGGACGTGACCAACCTGACCTGCATAGAAGAAGTGCCCTGCCCAGATGACTTCAATTTTGATGAGACAATCGAGGCACTGTTGGCAGCTGGGAACTACTTCGACGTTTGCCTTGGCGACGAGGTCATCGTCACCTTGGACAGCTACTCCGACCTTTGGGACTGCGCCGACCCGGATGGGGACGGTGACTTCACGTTTGGCCGCAGCTTCTACTTCCGCATATCCGACCGTTGTGGCAACGAGTATTCGTCCATTTGTGAGGTGACCTACTCAGGGGCCTGCCAGCCCTTGAGCAGCTTCCCACAGGAGGCTTGGGGCATCGTGGGCGGCTTGCCCGGTTCGGCGGTTTCGCAGTCCACCACCGACCTTCAGGTCATCGGCAACCTGTTGACCGGAGGCCCTGTGGTCATCGGTGGCAGCAACCGTTCCATCTCCGTCAACGATGCGCACTGCGTCACGAACCTGCTGCCCGGCACGGGCGGCCCTGCCGTGCTCGCCAATTGCCAGCAGGTGAACTGCACAGGCTGCAACCCGATGGGCGTGGGCGGCATGAAGAACGCACTGGCGGCCAACGCCATCGCACTGGAACTGAACATCCGCTACAACATGCAGTACAACGGCCTGATGAGGAACAATATCCTCAACCAAAGCCTGGCCTGCATCCCGCTCCACCCCTGCATCTACACCTGCTCGCCGAGTGGCAGCTGCTTGCTGCACATGTTCGACGCACAGGGCGTGGAGCACACAGCACCCTACACGGTGGGCGGCCTGCAAGACCTCGTGAACCAGTACCTGAACAGTGGGCTGGACATGACCGTGGGCCAGAAGACGATTTACGGCACGGCACTGAACCAGTCGCTGCTTAGCCTCAACGAGTATTTCAGCGATGCCACGGTGGAAGCTGCCTGCGACGGCCTTGCGCCCGATTTCAGTGCAGTGGACAAGCTGCTGGAGGAGTACAGCCTTTTGCCCGACAATGCATTAGAGAATGGCAGCCCCGTGTTCGAGCTGCTGCCCAACCCGGCCAGTGCCGAGGTGAAGGTCAAGCTGGCGGGCATTGCCGAGGGCCAGGAGGTTTCGCTGGAGGTTTACAACTCAATTGGCCAGAAAATGCTGCAAATTGAGCTTGGCGAGGTCAGCTACGTCAACGAGCGGATTGACTTAGGCAGCTTTGGAAATGGGTTGTACTTCGTCACGGTGAAAGTTGGCGCTGAATCGTTTGAGCAGAGGCTGGTTGTGAACAAGCACTAGTTTACTAGGTAGAAATCGTGAAAGACGGTTTCACTAAATTCCTTGAACGGCAGTTACCCAAGCGGGTAGCTGCCGTTTCTTTTTTTGTACGATGAAGGCCCCTGCCAATGGGTTTTGGGAATGTGAAGCCATGTAAAGTAAGTTGAAACCACCATAAAACTGGGATTACCGTGCATGGTTGGCCATGCCCAATACTTGGCAGCCGGAGCTACAAATGTCCTGAAAAAGCCAGCGTCCGCTCCTGGGCGGCCAAGCCAAAAAGCTCGTACCACCCAGTATAGCAAGGGTGGTACGAACCAACAATTCGAGACTATTTCAAGATGTTCTTTTTCAAATATCCCATGCTCCGGCTGAGGCTTTCAAAAGCATCGGCAGGGTTGTCGTGCTCAATCATCGGGTAGCGCAGTCCCGCTTTCTTGGCATGTTTGAAAATGCGCTTGAAGTCAATGATGCCATCGCCGACGGGTTTTAGTGCCAGTAGCTCCTTGTCAATGTCCTTGACGTGGAAGAGCGGGAAGCGACCGGGATGCGCCTTGAACAAGGCTACGGGGTCAACGCCCGCCTTCGTCACCCAAGCCAGGTCCAGCTCGAAGTTCATCAGGCTGCCGGGTATTTGCTTCGCAAACACATCGAACGGGCGGCTGTCGCCAATGGTCTTGAACTCCCAGTCGTGGTTGTGATAGACCAGCTTGAGGCCGGCCTTGTTGCAGGCTTCGCCCGTTTTGGTCAAAATCTGCACGGCCTCGGCCACTTCTTCGGGGGTATTGGTCGGGATATTGGCGCATACGAGGTACTCCACGCCACTGCCCGATAGGCCGTCCACCAGTTCCTGCATGTTCTCCTTCAGGTTCTTCATCGGCGGAATCTTGATGGGGTTGCCGTTCTCGTCCGTCGGCAACTTGGCACCGGGAGGCAGCTTGAACGGTGCGCCGATGACGTGGTGCGAGCGCCAGGTCAGGCCCAAGTCCTTGAGCATTTTCGCAAATTCCGGCGCTGATTTGCCATAAAAACCACCTTGCCGACTGAAAGCCGACTCGATGTTTTTATAGCCGATGTCGGCCAATTTCTTCAAGGTGCCCTGCGTGTCCTGGTCAATGACGGCCATGAGGGTGTAGAGTTGCACACCGGGCACGTAGCCGTGTTTTTTCTCCAAAAGCTCAAAACCCATGTTGCCAAAGGCAATCGCACCGAGCGCCGCTGCGCCGGATTGCTGGAGGAAGGTTCGTCTGTTTTGCATAATGTATATATTTAAGAATCAATCTTTTTTGAACTCGCCCAAAATGCGCAACTCCACTTCGTTGCTCACCATCATTTCGGGCAAATTGACGCCGATGCCAAAGTCCAAGCGGTTGATTTTTCCCGTGGCCTTGATGCCGATTTCGGGTTTCTTTGCCCGCTCGTTGTATTCTGGGCCACCCAGCACAACGTCCAAAGTAACGGGTAGGGTCTTGTCCTTGATGGTCAGGTCGCCCACCAGCTTCCATTTATTGCCCATGATGCGCTTGAAGGAGGTGCTTTTGAAAGTCATGGCCGGGTATTTTGCCGCATCGAAATAATTGGCGCTTCTTAAATCCCCGTCCCGCATTTCATTGTCCGAGTTGAACGAAGCGGTCTCGGCACTGAACTCGAAGACAGCGTCAGAGAAGTCCTCCTTTGTGGCGGTGATTTTGGCGGTGTAAGCCTTGAAATTGCCGTCCACCTCCGAAATCATGTGGTGGTTGACGGTGAAGCCGACCCGTGAGTGGCCCTTGTCCAGCGACCAAGTTTGTGAAAAAGCACTGGAAAAAACCAATGTCAAAATCGCTGTGAATACTGCATTTTTCATGATTAAACAAGATTTATGAAAGGTGATATGGTAAATCAAAGATGCTTCGCAAAAAATGCCAGCGTCCGCTCCCAAGCCAGCTTCGCCGCCGCCTCGTTGTACCTCGCCTGCGAGGTGTCATTGTGAAAAGCATGCTGCACACCGGGGTACAGGTACTGCTCATGGCGGATATTATTGGCCTTCAACGCCTCCTCGTAGGCGGCCATGCCAGCGTTCACCCGCTCGTCCATTTCGGCGTAGTGGAGTTGCACGGCAGCCTTGATTTTTGGCACATCAGCGGCCTCGGGTTGGCGGCCATAAAAGGCCACGGCAGCCCGCAGGTTCGGCACGTTCACCGCCAGGCTGTTGGCCATCGCACCGCCCCAACAGAAGCCGACGCAGCCGAAATGGCCGTTGCAGTCCTCCCGTTGCGCCAGCAAATCAAAGGCCCGGATGAAGTTCTGGAGCGAGTCCTCCTGCTTCAGGGTCTGGAACAACGACCGGGCCTCATCCTCGTTGGCGGGCGTGCCGCCTAAGGGGGCGAGGGCATTGGGCGCAAGGGCAAGGTAGCCCGCCTTGGCTGCCCTTCGGGCAACGTCCTCGATATGGGCGTTCAGCCCCCGGTTCTCGTGGATGACCACGACGGCGGCGTACTTCTTCTTCTTTTTTGGCCTTGCCAAGTAGCCCTTCATCTCGCCCTGTGCGCCTGCCCACGTGACGTATTCCGTGTGCAGGTCGTCTCCGTGTGTCCGGTTGGCGGGGGTGCAGCCCGTTTCAATCAAAGGCAAAACAGCCAAGGCCGCTGCCATGCCGCCCGTCAGCTTGGCGAGGCGGTCGAGGAACTCCCGCCGGGGCAGGGGCTTGTGGGTGTATTCGTCGTAGAGGTTGATGATGTCCTGATTCATGTGGTGATTTACGATTTTGGATTTACGATTTAGTTTTAGATTTAAGATATAAGATAGACCCTGTCTTATATTATGAGGCGGTAAAAAACTTTTGTTTAAATGTTTCTTTTGACGCTGAGGGACGCTGATTTTTATGATTAGTATATGTTAAAATGATGCAAATCGCTGGAGGTTTTTCGAAGACAAACAAATCTTAAAAATCATAAAAATCAGCGTCTTTCAGCGTCAAAATATCTTATTTAACACCAAACATTTTATAGCTTAAATCAAATTAATGCCCCGGGCTTAGAAACCCCTTCGGGCTTTTCAATCCCTACTTCTTGTACCTCCCCACCCTTTCATCCTTAATCACCCCTTTCCAGTTCATCCCAAAGCCAAAATCATAGCTATGACCTTCCGTGTCCTTGTGGCATTTCATGTCCTGCGGGGCATCTTCGGCTTGGCGCTCCACTTCGCTCATGCTGGCTGGCATCTGCATCGGCAATAAGCCGCTCGGCTCGGCCTTGCCCGTGATGAGGTCCAGCACGGCTTGGTCTTGCACCCCGAAATTGACGAGGATGGCGTCGGCCTGTTTTTCAAACTCGCTGAACACCATCGGGTTGTCCACGGCGATGCTCACTATGATGGGCTTGCCCTTCATCTTGGCGGCGGTCTCGGTCACCATGCCGAGGTCGGTCACGTTGGAGGTCTTCACGGTCTTGCCCTTGTAGCTGCGGTTGGCGCTGGCCTCTTTGGGGTCGCCGCCGGCAATGCTAACGGCACGGGCTTCGGTGGCGGTATAGTCGCCGTATTGCAGGCTGATGGGCACGTAGCCGTTGCCGCCCGCCTTGATGTCCATGCTGTCGTAGCCGATGCCGGACTTGGGGT
>JALOMF010000311.1 GCA_025455635.1 Saprospiraceae bacterium
TTTTTCAGTCTGAGCGAAAGCTAGTGTAAAGGAAAAAAGCATTGCGAAGGCAAGAAAAACACTTTTTGTTTTCATTATTAAATAATTTAGTAAAGTAAATCTGGTTTGCTCAAGCAAGGTAAAAATATTTCGATATTAGTGTCCGAATTTGATTAAAATCATTCCCAACTTATAGAAATCAAAAAAAAATAAACTTGGACTAACTGACTTCAATTGCTTGGTAATTATCCCTTTGAATACTAAAAATATCCATTTTATATACACTGCCAATCCTAGTTTTTTTATCATAAAAAAAGTTGACAGCAGCTTAGTTTCTATCAAACTTCCCGCCTTTGCCAAGCTCGCCAAATTCTCAATCCCCTGCTCCGTCTTCCGCAAAAACTCGTCCACCGGCTCCAATCCGATATGCTCCAACGGATTGTCAATATGCCAAATCGGCACATTGCGCTGGGCCAGTTCCATCCCGAAAAGCGTGTCCTCGTGACCGTATTGCCGCAGCGTTTCATCAAACAGGATGTCGAGGAAAATAGCTTTGGGAACCAAGAAGTTATTGGTCATAAAAGAATGGTAGGGCGAGCGGTTGCGCTTGGATGCGGTGGTTTGCTCCCGGTGTTTACCGTAGTGCCAATGGAAGAAAAGGGAATTGTCTTGAGGTGGTAAATCGGCGTAGGAGCGGCCCCCGTAAATCACGCCACCTGAGTTAGGGGGTAACTTTGAGTTACCTCCTAACTTTAAGGCATCACTTGAGTTAGGAGGTAACTTTGAGTTACCTCCTAACTTAATGACCTCCAAGTATTTTTTGATATAATCCGGCGAAACCACCTTGCTGTCGCAATCCATGAACAGCAAGTTCTCGAACCGGGCCGCCTTGCCCAGCGCATTGCGGATGGCCGAGCGGCCTAGGTTCTGTGGCATTTCCCGGTAGATGACGTTGGTCATTTTCCAGATTGCCTTGTTCAGCGCCTTGAATTCCGCCGTCGAGTCATCGTCGAAACAGACGATTTCGTACCCAATGCCCAAAGCCTCGCACTGCCCGTGCAGGTCAGCGACCAGCGGACGGATGTCGAAATTGAAGATGGGGATGAGGATGGAAAGCATGACTGGATGCTGGATACTGGATACTAGATACTGGATGCTGGATGCTATTTGGCGTGTGTGCATCCAGTATCCAGTATCCAGCATCTAGATTTCTTCTTTCAACAAAAACTGAAAGTTGTTTAATCTGTTAACTTTACGCCCGCAAAAATGCATATTTCAATGACGCAGACCACTAAAATTCAATTCTTGCTCGACGACCCCAAGCTGAAACCCGAATTGCGCAGCATCGCCAACAAAGTCTTCAACGGCGAGCGCATCACACCTGACGAGGGTTTGCTGCTCTACCAAGCGGGCAGCCTCGGCTTCGTGGGCGCTTTGGCGAACTTCGTTCGGGAGAAAAAACACGGCGACAACACCTATTTCAACCGCAATTTCCACATCGAGCCGACCAACCTCTGCGTCTATGACTGCAAGTTCTGCTCCTACTCCCGCCTGATCAAGCAGCGGGAGGAAGGTTGGGCCTACACGATGGACGAGATGATGGACATCGTGCGGAAATACGACGGCCAGCCCGTGACCGAGGTGCATATCGTGGGCGGTGTGCTGCCGCAATACGACATGAAGTTCTACTCGGAGTTCTTCACAGCTATCAAAAACCACCGGCCCGAACTGCACGTGAAGGCGCTGACGCCCGTGGAGTACCACTATATTTTCAAAAAAGCAAAAGTCGGCTATGCCGATGGCATGAAGGCCATGAAGGAGGCGGGACTCGACTCGCTGCCCGGTGGCGGTGCAGAGATTTTCCACCCCGACATCCGCCAGCAAATCGCTGCCGACAAGTGCACGGGCCAGCAGTGGCTCGACATCCATGAGGAGTGGCACAAGCTCGGCATGAGGTCGAACGCCACGATGCTTTACGGCCATATCGAGGGCTTCGAGCACCGCATCCACCATATGGAGGAGCTTCGCAAATTGCAGGACCGAACGGGCGGCTTCCAGACTTTCATCCCGCTCAAGTTCCGCAACCAAGACAACCAGATGTCGCACATCCCCGAAGTGAACGTGGCGGAAGACCTGCGCAACTATGCCATTGGCCGCATTTACCTCGACAATTTCGACCACGTGAAGGCTTATTGGCCGATGATTTCCCGAAGCATCGCCCAGTTGGCGCTGTCCTACGGCGTGGACGACGTGGATGGCACGATTGATGACACCACCAAAATCTACTCAATGGCTGGCTCCGAGGAGCAGAACCCGGCCATGAGCACGAAGGAGTTGGTGCAGCTCATCAAAGCAGTTGGCCGCAGGCCGATTGAGCGGGATACACTTTACAATGTGGTGAAGGATTTTACGGAGGAGGTGTTTGAAGAAGAGGTGTTCAAAGGGTATGTTGCATTGCCGGTATTGAACTAAACGGGTTACGGTAGTCGCGGTTTACGGTGGACGGAAGGGCTGCCGTCCACCGTCCACCGTAAACCGTCAACCAAATAAAATGAAACTAAAAGTCACCGCCGTCAGCTACCTAAACACCAAGCCGCTACTGTACGGCCTGGTGAAAAGCGGCCTGAGCGAGGAACTCGACCTCCAGCTCGACATCCCCAGCGTTTGTGCCCGCAAACTGGCAAGCGGCGAGGCTGATTTTGGGCTGATACCTGTAGCCGCCATCCCCGAATTGGCCACGCCGCACATCATTTCAGATTACTGCATCGGCACGGTGGGCGAAGTGAAAACGGTCTGCATTTTCAGCGAAGTGCCGCTCGAACAGGTGACGGAACTTTACCTCGATTTCCATTCCCGTACCTCCGTAGAATTGGCGAAAATCCTTTTGGAAAAACATTGGCACCGCTCCCCCACCCTGCTGCCTGCTGCGCAAGGTTTTGAGGATAAAATCGGGGGCAACACCGCCGCCCTCATCATCGGCGACCGGGCGATGGAGCACCTTGGAAAGCACCGTTTTACTTACGACCTCGGCGAGGCTTGGTTGGCGCACACGGGGCTGCCATTCGTGTTTGCGGCTTGGGTGAGCAATCGGCCCATGCCAACGGATTTCATCGAAAAATTCAATGCTGCGATGCAATTGGGCATCGAGTCAATCCCGCAGTTGATGCTGATATTGCCGCAGCAGCATCCCGGTTTTGACTTGGAAAAATACTTCACGGAAAACATCAGCTACCATTTGGATGCGGACAAGCGGCGGGCGCTGCGGTTGTTTTTACAGCAATTGCCGAATGGGAAAACGCCCGTTTTTGAATCCGATAATTTGGTCGAAAGCCGATACTAGCTTCCAATCTTCCCCGGTCGGCAAAAAAACTTCCAGCAAAGCTACTTGGTGTCGTTTTTACACTACATTTGCCGACTAATTTTTCCAGACCATGCTTATCATCGCAGACGGAGGCGCCACCAAGGCCGATTGGGTCATCGTGAAGGACGACGGGGAGCAATTGCCCATCACCACCACTGGCTTCAATCCCAACTATGTTTCGGGGGAAGAAATCTCGGACATCATCCAACAAGAACTGGTGGCGAGGCTGCCGTTTGACATCGAGGGGGACATTTTTTACTACGGAACCGGCTGCTGGGATCGTGGCCGAAATGCCATCGTGCGGGCAGCCATCGCCGCCATGACCCCAGCGGCTAACGTCACCGTCCACCACGACCTGCTGGGAGCGGCACGAGCCACCTGCGGCCACGAGGCGGGCATCTGTTGCATCCTCGGAACTGGCTCTAACTCAGTGCTTTATGACGGAGAACACGAGGTGGACAACGTGACCAACCTCGGCTTCCTGCTCGGCGACGAGGGCAGTGGCGCTGCGATTGGCAAGGCATTCGTTCAGGCTTTTTTCTACCGTGAAATGCCGGAGGATTTGCAACCCATTATGGAAAAAGCCTGCCCGAATGGCCGAAAGGACATCCTCGACAAGGTGTACAGCGGCGGCATCCCAGCGGCTTACTTGGCTTCATTTACCCAGCTTTTCACCGAGCATCAAGCGCATCCCTTCGTGCGAGGATTGGTGAAAAAAAGCTTCAACGAGTTCCTAACCCGCCATGTTTGCAAGTACAAAAACCATGAGACATTGCCCGTCAGCTTTGTGGGATCAGTGGGCTACCATTTTCAAGAAATCTTAAAACAAGCCCTGGAAGAACTGGGGCTTCATGCTGGGGTTTTTATCAAAAAACCGATTGGCAACCTCGTGAATTTCCATTTGGCGGCGGAAAAATTGAAAGTTTGAAATATTATAAGAATTTTGCCCGCCTTAAGAGCATGTTTGGGATTTGGTCACTTGGTCAAAAACGGCTCTTTTTCCGCCACTTTTCAGCTTTTTTCAGTCACGTAGCCCCACTATGCTCCTTCAAAAACCTAAAAACTGACGAAAAAATAGCTCGTTTTTGAATCAAGCACCAAATCTCAAACATGCTCTCATCATTTAAACCTGCTAATCACTAGGATATGAGCAAGAACATGAAAAGAATCGCCGTCTATACTTCTGGTGGAGACGCCCCCGGTATGAACGCAGCCCTGCGGGCCGTGGTGCGCACCAGCGCCTACCACGAGGTTGAGGTGTTCGGCATCACGGGTGGCTACGAAGGCATGATGAACGGCAACATGCAAAAGCTCGAACCTCGTGAAGTCGGGAATATCATCCAGCGGGGCGGCACTTTCCTCAAGACCGCCCGGAGCATGCGATTCATGAAGGAAGAGGGGCGAAACCAAGCTGCCGATGTCCTCAAAAAGCACAATATTGATGGACTGATTGCGCTCGGCGGCAACGGTACCTTCACCGGGGCCGAGATTTTCAGCAAGGAGCACGGCATCCCCGTGGTGGGGGTACCCTGCACCATTGACAACGACCTCTATGGCACCGACTACACCATCGGCTTCGATACGGCGCTGAACACAGCCGTGGAGGCCGTGGACAAAATCCGGGATACTGCCGAGTCGCACGACCGCCTGTTTTTCATCGAAGTGATGGGGCGTGACTCAGGCTACCTCGCCTTGCACACGGCCATCGCATCGGGTGCTACCTTGGCGCTTTTACCTGAAATTGATACCACCTACGAGGCACTTGCCGAGGTGCTCAAAACCTCTGCGGAGCGCAAAAAGCTTTTCAGTCTCATCATCGTTGCCGAAGGCAACAAACTGGGAAAGACGAGTGAGATTGCGGAGGAACTGAAGTCCAGGGTGGGTGCTTACGATACCCGTGTGGCCGTCATCGGGCACTTGCAGCGGGGCGGCTCGCCCTCTGGTGCCGACCGCCTACTGGCCAGCCGCCTAGGTTCCAATGCCGTGGAGGCATTGATTAATGGCCACAAAAACGTGATGGTCGGCATTGACAACAACATGATAAAATACACGCCGCTGGGCATCGCCATCCGCAACCAAAAGGAAATCAACATGGACGAGGTTAGGTTGGCGGAGATTTTGGCACTTTGATTTCGGATTGCGGAACTTGTCCCGACGCCTCGGGATA
>JALOMF010000312.1 GCA_025455635.1 Saprospiraceae bacterium
TGGCAAAGGGTGCAAGGGAGGAAAGCAGCCCCAGCCAAAGCCCTGTTTTCACCCAGCGCAGCGAAATGGAGTCGGGCAGTTGTCGGGCATCCTTGAAAAACCGAAAGATGAACCAATAATTGAGCAGTTGGAACAGTGTGGAGCAGATGATGGAGTAAAGCCCGTAGCCCTGCATGGCGAAAGTGACCAACACCCCGACGATGACCACGACGGTCAGCTTGAACTGAAGGGCGTATTTCCCTGTTTGGATTTGTTCTTTTGATAAAAACAGGTTGGCCAATAAGAGCATCATGGCCGTATAGACCCAGCCCTGAAAAGCGGTGTGCGAGTGGGCATGGAGCAGGTGGTCATAAGCCAAAGGGAGGTGCAAGAAGGGGGAAAGCCGCATCAAAGTACCTACCAGTGCAATGACCAGCAAAAACAGCAGGCTTATTTTGCTCCAAGTTCCATTCATGCGCTGGTTAGATTGCTTGGCAACAGTTTTTGGAGTTTTAGCAGACTTTCCCCTTGAGCATCCCGTCAATCGAACATGTCGCGAGCGATGCCTTCAGACCTTCCCGGCTGCTGTAAAAATGGTGGTGCAGCGGGCAAGGGTGCTCGCTCGAACAAGTCGGCATGCCCAAGATGCAGCTCGTCAATGCACCCTTCCCATCAACACATTCCACGATGTCCAACAAGGAAACATGGGCATTTGCCTCGCTGAGGTAAAACCCGCCGTTCGGGCCTTTCACGCTGCTGATGAGGTTGTGGCGTGAAAGCTGTTGCAATATCTTGGCAAGGAACTGCTGCGGCACTTGCAGTGCTTCGGCGATTTCCTTCACGCCTAAATTCTTTTCCACGCTCTTTTGCGCTGTCATGTAGATTACTGCACGAATAGCATACTGGCAACTCTTTGTGAACATAGCTCAACGATTTGGATGAACACAGCCCGGACACCCCGCTTCCGAATGTGGTGGCCGCAAACTTAGCTATTTCGGATAAAAATACCTTTTTTATCCTACTGATAAATATCAGCAACTTCCCTGATAATCCTCACCTGTCAATCAACGTAGGCAGGCAACCTTTGCTGTGTCTAATAAAGGATAAAAACATCCGAAATTCATTTTAAAAATTCTCAACCAATCAAAAATGAGCTAATTATGAAGAATTCAGTGCTAAACCTACTCACGATTATCGTCCTCCTTGCGGCCTTTGGCTGCTCTTCCGACAAACCAGAAGCAGCCGCCACAGGTGATTCTTCCGCAAAGCCAAAATCAATGGTGGCCGAAGAAGCCGACCCGATGACAAATAAAGGCGTAGGCCCCATCACCTCCGTAGAACTCGGTGCCAGCGTTGACCAAGCCATGGCCGACAAAGGCAAAGCCGTTTACGAAGCGAAATGCATGGCCTGCCACAAACCAACGGAGAAATTCATTGGGCCAGCGCCCAAGGGCATTCTCGACCGCCGCTCGCCAGAGTGGGTGATGAACATGATTCTCAACCCGGAAAAAATGGTGAAGGAAGACCCCATCGCCAAGAAACTGCTCATGGAGTTCAACGGTTCGCCAATGGCCAACCAGAACCTCACGCAGGACGAGGCTCGGCAGGTACTGGAGTATTTTAGGACACTGTAAATAGTGATGAGTTAAGAGCGATAAGTGATGAGTTTCCAATCACTTATCGCTCTTAACTCACCGCTACCCACTCATCGCTTTTAATCAAAATCAATTCCTGATATGAAAAATCAATCAAAACAGCTTTTCAACTTATTGCTTGCAGCAATGGCGGTCTTTGTGCTCGTGCTATCGAGCTGCGGCAAGGCCAGCCAAGGCACTACTTCCGGCGCATTGAGCGGCAACGCCGCCTCCAAAGTCTATGTGGCCCCCGGCCAACACGACGAGTTTTACGCCTTTATGTCCGGCGGTTTCAGCGGGCAAATCGCTGCCTACGGCCTCCCCTCAGGCAGGTTGCTGAAGGTCATCCCCACCTTCTCCGTTGACCCGGAAAAAGGCTATGGTTTCAATGAAGAAACCAAGCCGCTTTTGAACACCTCACATGGCTTCATCCCTTGGGACGATGCCCACCACCCTGCCCTCTCACAGACCAACGGCGAGACGGACGGCCGCTGGATTTTCATCAACGGCAACAACACCCCAAGGCTTGCCCGCATTGACCTGACCACTTTCGAGACCGCCGAAATCCTCGAAATACCGAACTCCGGCGGCAACCACTCCTCACCCTATTTGACACAAAACACCGAGTATGTGGTGGCTGGCACCCGTTTCAGCGTTCCCATTCCGCAAAAGGACGTGGCCATTTCGAGCTATGCCGAAAACTTCAAAGGGGCGCTTTCCTTCGTAAAAGTGGAGCCGACCACGGGCCGCATGAACATCGAGTTCCAGGTGCTGATGCCGTCGCACGGTTGGACCTTTTTCACCAGCTACAATTCCGAGATGAAAAACTCGCTGCTGGAAGTGAACGCTTCGCAAAACGACAAGGACTTCGTGGCCGCCGTGAACTGGAAAAAAGCCGAGGAATACCTGAAGGCTGGCAAGGCCAAGGATTTCCCAGCCAATTACATGCACAACGTGTATAGCGACGAAACGCATTCGGCCACTTCCACCGCCATGAAATCGGTGAAGGTGCTGATTCCGAGCGAGTGCCCCGGCCTAGTTTACCTACTTCCGACGCCCAAATCGCCGCACGGTGTGGACGTTGACCCAACGGGCGAGTACATCGTTTGCTCCGGCAAGCTCTCCGCTGATATCACGGCCCACTCGTTCCCAAAAATGCTGAAAGCAATTGAGAATAAAGAATTTGACGGCGACATAAGTGGCGTTCCAATCATCAAGTTCGAGTCAGTGCTAGGTGGCACCGTGAAGGAACCCGGCCTCGGCCCGCTCCACACCGAATTCGATGGCAAGGGGAATGCCTACACCAGCTTCTTCATTTCCTCCGAAATCGTGAAATGGAAGGTCGGCACCTGGGAGGTCATTGACCGCCAGCCTACCTACTATTCCATCGGCCACTTGATGGTACCGGGCGGCAATTCGATGAAGCCAGAGGGCAAATACGTGGTCGCCCTGAACAAAATCACCAAGGATCGCTACCTGCCCACGGGGCCTGAACTGACCCAGAGTGCCCAACTTTATTCGATTGATGGCGACAAGATGGAGCTGCTGCTCGACTTCCCAACCATCGGCGAGCCGCACTATGCGCAAGGCATTTCCGCGGAGAAGATTAAACCGAAATCAAAGCAGTTCTATAAGTTGAGCGAGAACAAGCACCCATACGTGACGCCGACCGAAAAGGACGCAAAAGTGGTGCGGGAAGGCAACAACGTACACGTTTATATGACCATGATTCGTAGCCACTTCAACCCGGACAATATCGAAGGCATCAGGGTGGGGGACAAGGTCTATTTCCATGTAACCAACCTCGAACAGGACTACGACGTGCCACACGGATTCGCCGTCATGGGCGCCACCAATGCCGAGTTGCTCATCATGCCTGGCCAGACAGAAACGCTGCTTTGGGAACCCAAAAAAGAAGGCGTTTACCCCATGTACTGCACGGACTTCTGCTCGGCGCTGCACCAAGAAATGCAGGGTTATGTGCGGGTTTCCCCCGCAGGTTCCGCTACTGCATTGAGGTGGTGGTTGGGTGATGAGAAACCAGTGCAGTAATTTCATAATGATGGATGATAAATGATGAATGATGAATAACGGGACACCGTTCATTATTTATCATTTATCACCCATCATTTATCATTTCAGACATGAAAGCTTTACCAAAAATCCTTTTTTTCATCGCCGCTGCCATGTTGCTTACGTTGTTCGTATTCCCGATGTGGCAGATAACGCTAATTGCTCCGCAATATCCGACTGGCGTGACGATGTATATTTGGGTAAATAAAATAACGGGCAGCGAAGAAGGGACGCTCCAGAATATCAATATATTGAACCATTATGTGGGCATGAAATATATTGAACCTGATGCCATTCCAGAATTAAAATACTTCCCAATCGTGGTCATTGTCATGGCCTTATTGGGCATGACATTGGCCTTCACTGGCCGCTGGAAATGGTGGATGGGCTGGCTTATTTTGGGAGTAATTGGCTGTGGATTAGGGCTTTATGACTTTTACCTTTGGGAATACGACTATGGCCACAACCTCAGCCCAACGGCCCCCATCAAAATACCCGGCATGGCTTATCAGCCGCCATTAATTGGCAATAAAGTATTGCTTAATTTCTTGGCCAAATCATGGCCACATATTGGGGGTTGGTTTATTGGCGGCACTTTTATTCTTGGTGCTGTCGCAATATGGCTTCAAAAAAGAAATACATCCAACACATGAAAAACTGGATTTTAATCTCCTTATTTTTCGGGCTTTTTACGGCCTGCACCCCCACCGCCGAGCCCATAGTTTTTGGCGAGGATATATGCGCCCACTGCAAAATGACCATCGTTGACGAGCCGTTTGCAGCCGAGGCTGTCAGCCAAAAAGGGAAAGTATATAAATTCGATGCCATCGAGTGCATGGTCGAGTTTTTGAAGATTAAACAATCCGATGAAATGGCACTGATGCTCGTCCGGGACTACGAAAACCCAAAGGACTGGCAGGATGCCACCCAATGCAATTACCTGATATCCAAGGACTTGCCCAGCCCGATGGGTGCTGGCCTCTCCGCTTATTTGTCCAAGGGAAATGCCGAAGCAATGCAAGTTGAAAAAGGCGGAGAGGTGTATAATTGGGCAGGGCTTTTAAAAGGTTTATAAGAGTTGATATGGTTTATAAAGATTGATAACCCCATCAACCATTATCAACCAAAAATACCTCACCTTTCACATGTTTAGATGGATTTTTATAAGCACCTTATTAATGCTTGCAGGGCAGGCAGTTTTCTCAGCGAATCCCCTCCGAGTTTGCAAGTCCTGCCCTGCTTCTTCCGTAAAAGCGGCCATTCAGCAAGCAAGGCCGTGCGACACGGTTTACGTTGAAGCGGGCATTTACAAAGAAGGCAATATCCTGATAGACAAGGAGTTGACGCTGATTGGCCTCGGCCAGCCTGTGCTTGATGGCGAGGGCAAGACCGAGATTGTCACCATTGCCGCCAACCATGTGCATTTCGAGGGATTCGTGCTGCGTAACGTGGGCGTAAGCTACTCGGAAGACCGAGCGGGCATACGGGTGAAAGAGGTCAGCGACTTTTATGTGAAAAACAACCGGGTGGAAAATGCCTTTTTCGGTATCTATTTGCAGAAGTCAAAAAACGGCACCATTGACGGCAACGAAGTAATTGGCGAAGCGAAGGACGAAGTGAGCAGCGGCAACGCCATCCACCTTTGGTATTGCGACAACATATTGATTATCAACAACAAAACCATCGGCCACCGGGATGGGATTTATTTGGAGTTCGTCAATTTCAGCACGGTGCAGGGCAATTACAGCGAGCGAAACGTGCGCTATGGGCTGCATTTCATGTTCTCCAACGACGATGTTTATCGGGGCAATACTTTCTACGATAACGGTGCTGGAGTGGCCGTGATGTACTCCCGGCGCATCGGAATGTTTGGCAATAATTTTAAAAATAATTGGGGGGCTGCATCTTACGGTTTATTGTTAAAAGAGATCCACGACGGGCAAATCGAAGGCAACACCTTTCAGGAAAACACCGTGGGCATATTCGTCGAGACCAGCAACCGCATTGTTTACACCAAGAACAATTTCATCCAAAATGGCTGGGCATTGAAAATATCCGGCGGATGCCAAACGAATAACTTGACCCATAATAATTTCATCGGAAACAGCTTTGATTTGGCCGTGCACAGTGCTGGCACGGACAATAAATTCGACGGCAATTTCTGGAGCGATTATGCGGGGTATGATTTGGATAAAAACGGCATCGGCGACGTGCCGCACCGCCCCATGAAGCTGTTCAGTTTTGTAGTGAGCCAAACGCCGGAAAGCTTGGTACTGCTACGAAGTTTATTCGTGGATATTTTGAATTTTTCGGAGAAGGTAAGCCCTATTTTCACGCCGGAGAATGTGGTGGACAATGCGCCATTATTGGCAGTAAGCACTTAGGGAAATGCTACATAACACCTTTTCAATTGAAGAAATGATTTCGATACACTATCTACAAAAATCCTTCGGCAAAAATCACGTCCTAAAAGGCGTTGACCTGACATTCGACCAGCCTGGCATTGTGGCCGTACTGGGTCCTAATGGTTCTGGCAAGACGACCATCATCAAGTCCATACTGGGCATGGTGCTGCCCGATGAAGGCAGCATTAAAGTGCAAGGTGAGGACATCAAAGGCCAGTGGCTTTACCGCAATCAAATCGCCTACCTCCCGCAAATCGCCCGCTTCCCAGAAAACCTGACCGTAGCCGAACTGTTGCGTATGGTAAAAGACCTGAACACGGGCAAGACCCACGACGAGGAACTCATCAAACTTTTCGACCTCGGCCTCTTCCTCGACAAACGCCTCGGCAACCTCTCCGGCGGCACTCGCCAAAAAGTGAACCTCGTGCTAACTTTCATGTACGACTGCCCCATCATCATCATGGACGAACCGACCGCTGGGCTTGACCCAATCTCGCTCGTGCGGTTAAAGGAACTTATTCACAATCAACGACTTATCGGCAAGACCATCCTCATCACCACCCACGTCATGAGCCTCGTGGAGGAGCTAGCCGACGAGGTGGTTTTCCTGCTCGAAGGGCATATCCACTTCCGGGGCAGCCTGAAGAAATTGGAAGAAATGACGGGCGAGGCGAATGTGGAGAAGGCCATTGCGAAGCTGTTGCAACCACCAAGTTGAAGGGATTTCTAAGCCCTTCAACGACCGACCGCTTGGGCTTAGAAAGCCCAAATGGCTTTCTAAGCCCAAGCTCAAAATACAGCCATGTTTAAAATACTAAAATACAGTTTTTACGACCTCGTCCGCAGCCGATGGACGTACAGTTACGGCGGGTTTTATCTGCTTTTCACGCTGTCGCTGCTGTGGTTGAGCAACGATTTATCGAAGGTCGTCATCAGTTTGATGAACGTGGTGCTGCTGCTCTGCCCGCTCATCGCCACCATGTTCGGGGTGATGTACTATTACAATTCGAGGGAGTTCACGGAGCTGTTGCTGGCGCAACCCGTGCGGCGCACGAGCATTTTCTTGGGGCAGTATTTGGGCGTAGCAGGCTCATTGTCAGCCAGTTGGGTGATTGGCGTGGGCGTTCCATTTTCGCTCTACGGCGTCTTCGGCTCCGAGCAGGCAGGCAATTTCGCCATGTTGCTGTTTGTGGGTGTGGTGCTGTCGTTTGTGTTCAGTGCAATGGCTTTTTTCATTGCTTTGAAAAACGAGAACCGAATCAAAGGCTTTGGTTTGGCGATACTGGCTTGGTTGTTTTTTGCCGTGATTTATGATGGATTGTTGTTGCTTGCCTTATCCATGCTCACCGAATATCCGCTGGAAAGGTTCTCGCTCATCGCGTCCGTTCTGAACCCGATTGACCTCTCCCGCATCCTCATTTTGTTGAAACTGGACGTGTCAGCGCTGATGGGCTTCACAGGGGCGGTGTTCCGTAAATTCTTGGGCACGGGACTGGGTATGATGGTGGCGTTTGCGGTGCTGGGGCTTTGGGTGGTTGGACCTGTTTTGGGGATTAAGCGAGTGGCGGGGAGGAAGGACTTTTGAGAATATCCCCATATCCCCTTGCGTCTGTTGCTCTAAATTGTTTAAAAGAAAATTACAAGTTAAAATAGCACCTTAACCTTTTGTTCAATCCACCCGTTTCCACATCTGAGTCCTGTAAAAAATGCCCCAGTAGCCTCTAAC